>JASLDK010000145.1 GCA_030145945.1 Nocardioides sp. | reverse complement strand
TCGCCGTCCGCCACGCGGCTGCTCATCTTGTTGCCTAGGTGTGCGCCGACGAGTCCGCTGATCTGTGCGGCGAGCCGGTCCTCGGGTGTTGAGGCCTTGGCCAGTGGTGCCTCGAGTGCGTCGTCCAAACGTGCTTGGACGTCGCGCATGATCTCGAAGAGGAGGTTCTCCTTGTTGCCGACGAAGTGATAGACGCCGGCGTTGGAGAGCCCTACGTGGCGGGCGATCTCGCGGACGCCGGTGGCGGCGTACCCCCGGGTGGCGAACAGGAAGATCGCCGCCGTCCTGATCCGCACGGAGGTGTCGGTGCTGCCCTCCGTGTCCACGAGTTCGTACTGCATCACGCCATCCGTTCGATTGATTGCTGCGCCCGATCCTAGGGGCCGCCGTTCTGGCAGTCGGGATGGGCGTCGTGGATCTCGGTGACCCTCTTGTCACTTTACTGAACGAACGGTAACCTCCGCTACTGAACGATCGGTAAGTGCGTCGGGCGGGGCTCTCCCGGACTCCGCGCGGCGATCTCGGTGTCGGCCCCGCATCGTTCCCCGGACCGAAACGAGGAGACTGATGACTCAAGCAATCGCACATCCCAGCGAGCAGTCGGACGACCTGACCGGCTCTCTCGGAGTTCCGCAGATCGTCTTCATGGTGGTCGCGATGGCGGCGCCGCTCACGGTCGTCGCGGGGCTCCTGCCGCTGATGTTCGCCTTCGGCAACGGCACCGGCGTGCCCCTGGACTTCGTGTTGATGGGGCTGGTGCTGATCCTCTTCACGGTGGGGTTCTCGGCGATGACGCCCGAGGTCGCGGATGCGGGTGCCTTCTACTCCTATGTGCACAAGGGCCTCGGCAGGGTCGCCGGCTTCGGCGCGGCTTCGCTCGCGGTGACGACGTACGTCGTCCTGCTGGTGGCCGTGTCCGCCTATCTGGGGGAGGCGACCCGGAACGTGCTGATCACGCTTGTCGATGTCTCGGTGCCGTGGTGGGTGCTCTCGGCCGCCTGCCTGTTGGTGATCGGCTTCCTCGGCTATCGCAACATCGAGATGAGCGCGAAGGTCCTCGGGGTCTTCCTGATCGCAGAGCTGGCGATCGTGGCGATCGTGGACGGCGCCATCCTGGTGCGCGGTGGTGAGCAGGGACTCTCGGCGGAGTCGTTCACCTGGGACGGGTTCAGTCAGGGATCCGTGGGGATCGGCTTCATGTTCGCCATCTTCGGATTCATCGGGTTCGAGGCGACGGCCGTCTTCCGCTCGGAGGCCAAGCGGCCCGAGGTCACGATCCCGCGAGCGACCTATGTGGCGGTCCTCTCCATCGCCGGGGTCTATGCGTTCTCCGCATGGGCGCTGGTCGTGGGTGCGGGGACCGACCGCGTCGCCGACCTGGCCGCGTCCGACCCGGGCGCCTTCACGCCGGACCTGGCCACTGCCTATGTCTCGAGCGTCGCCCACGACGCGATGCAGGTCTTGTTGGCCACCAGCTTCTTCGCCTGCGTCCTGACCGCTCACAACGTGGTGTCGCGCTACCTGTTCACGCTGGCGCGCCAGGAAGCGCTGCCGGCCGTCCTGGGCCGTGCCCACCCGATCCACCGGTCCCCGCACCGGGCCTCGCTGATCGCCTCGGGTCTGGTTGCCGTCGTCCTGGCGATCATGGCTGTCTTCCGCCTCGACCCGGTCGTCGAGATCTACGGATGGCTGGGCGGCGCCGGAACGCTGGGTCTGATCATGCTGTTGACGCTGACCTCCTTCGCGGTCGTCGTGCACTTCCGACGCTCGCCGGACCGCGTCTCATTTTGGCGGGGTACGGCGGCTCCGGGGCTCGCGTTCGTGGGGCTGGTCCTCGTCCTGGTCCTGGTGATCCGGAACTTCGAGCTCCTCATCGGGACGGCGTGGATCTCCTATCTCCTGATCGCTCTCATGGTCCTCGCTCTTCTCGGTGGGTTGGTCTGGGGTGCCGGCGCCCGTCGGGCGCACGATCGCGCGAACTGATGGCGCTGTGACCCTTGACACGCTCGAGGGTCACCCACACACTTAATCAAACGACATAGTCATATGACTAAGACTCTGGAATGGCCGAAAGGACCCGAGCACATGTCTGAAACGACGACCATCGCCGCGCCGCCGGCACTGCAGGCCCTCCCGCGCGTGATCATCGAGGAGGACGCCTTCCCGATCGTCCGCCTCCTCGGTCGCACCCTGCGGGACGCCGCCGCGGGCCACGCCCTGGACGAACTGGTCCAGGGGTCCGGTGTCGTGGCGGTGCGCTCCCACAGCACCCCGCAGACCGCGACCATCGCCTTCGGGGATGGCCTGGCCGCCGTCACCGGTGGCATCCACGGGGAGCCAGACGCGAGCGTGGTCGTCGACCTCGATGACCGGTTCGCACTCCGAGCAGATCCCATCGGGGACACGGCTCTTGCTGCCGGAGTCGCCCGAGCGCTCCGCCCGCCGCTCCCGCACTGGCGCGACGCGGCACAGCGCTTCTGGCAGGCCACCCGGTCCATCCCCGGCATTCCGGACGTCCTTGTCGCCACCGCTGAGGACGGCCCGGCGGGCCCGGAGACGGCCAGGTTCGGTGAGGGAACCGAGGAATACCGGATCACCGGACCGGCCGACCTGCTCGCCGGGGTCTTCACCGGCGCCGACGACTTCATCGTCTCCCTGGCCGCCGGTCTTCGGATCCAGGGCACCCTCTCCCAGCTGTCCGTCATGACCGCCGCTTCCTGGAAGGTCCGCTTCGATGTCTGACACCACCACCCTCCGCAAGGCCGTGCGTCTCGAGGCCACCAACCACGAGGGAAGCCTGCTCGGCAAGAACGTCTCGCCCGCGAAGTTCGAGTCAGGCAAGACCAGCGGGTTCGCGTTCGCCGACATCCTGTTCGCGATCGACCTGAACAACGAGATCGTTCTCGGCGACGTCTTCCCCGACTGGCGCGGCAATCTCTACGACATCGCGATGATCCCCGACCTGAGCACCCTCGTCGAGTGGAAGCCCGGACTCGACTCGGTCATCGGCGACTACTGGCTCAAGGACGGCAGGCCGGTCCCGATCTGTCCCCGCAACCTGGTGAAGGGACTCGTGGCGCGGCTCGCCGGTCACGGCTACGACGCCACCGTCGCGGTCGAGATCGAGGCGACGCTGTTCGAAGAGTCCGTCCAGGAGGCGCGTGCCCGTGGCTACCGGGACCTCACCCCGCTTGGCGGCAGCACGGGAGCGACGTACCACCTGGCTCGTTCCAACGACTGGGTCGCCTACATGGAGGCTGTCGTCGACCGGCTCGACGACCTCGGCATCGTCTGGGAGGCATGGACCGACGAGGCCGCGCCCGGTCAGACCGAGCTCAACCTCGCACCGACCGACCCGATCAAACTCGGCGACAACTGGGCACGCACCCGCCAGGTGATGCGGGAAGTCGCCCACGAGCTCGGCCACACTGTCTCGTTCATGGCCAAGCCCACCGCCGGTTTCGGCCAGGGCGCCCACATCAACCTCTCACTCAACAGTGGGGGAGTGAACCTGTTCTTCGCCGAGGACGGGCCCTCGGAACTGATGCGGCACTGCGTCGGCGGGCTGCTCGCGACCATGGCGGGCAACACGTCGATCGCCTTCCCCCAGATCACCTCCTACCGACGGCTCGTCGACCTGACCGGTCCGCCGACCACCATCAGCTGGGGCGTCAACAACAAGACGGCCGCGGTGCGTGCCATCACCGGCCATCCGAAGTACTCCCGGCTCGAACACCGACTCCCCGGCGCCGACGTCAACCCCTACCTCGCCCTCGCGGGCGTCCTGGCCGGCGTCCTGGCCGGTATCGAGAAACGGATCGACCCGCCGGAGCAGGTCACCGACATGGCGTGGGCGATGCCGGACAGCTCCGGCGTGGCACGTATCCCCGACACGATGTCCAAGGCCTGGGCGGCGCTCGACGCCGACCCGCTCCTGCGGGAATACCTCGGCGACGAGTTCGTCGACTTCTGGGTCGCCTCGCGCCGCTGGGAGTGGATGGAGTTCCACACCAAGGGCGGCGACCCGTTCGCCGAACTCTCCGCGTGGGAGTCGACCCGATACTTCGAGTTCCCGTGAGCGCCCGCGCAGAAGGCGCCGTACGGCGTCCACTCGTCGGCATCACCGGCAGACGGTTCCGACTGTCACTGCTGCAGGACGCCGATGTGCGGTACGGCGACAGGTGCATCGACACGACCATGTCGGACTTCGCGATCCGGATCGCCGATGCCGGCGGGCTGCCCGTGCAACTGGCCTACGAGACCGAGCCGGAGGCCGTCTGTGAATGGCTGTCGGCGGTCGTGATCACCGGTGGACAGGACGTGCACCCGTCGTTCTGGGGTGGCGACACCTCGGTGGTGCGCGGCATCGATCCGCGGACCGACCCGATGGTGCACGACCCCGAGCGCGATGAGTACGAGATCGCCCTGGTGCGCGCTGCCGTCGACAAGGGCATCCCGGTGCTGGGCGTGTGCCGCGGGATGCAGGTGCTCAACGTCGCCCTCGGCGGCACGCTCATCGCGGACCTGCCCGCTGGCGTGGTGACCCACCTGTCGACCGACGCCGCGCCCACCGACGGCAACGTCGACCACGTCGTGACCTTCGCGCCGGGGTCGACCGCCGCCGGGCTCTACGGCGACGACGTGATCACCAATTCCTGGCACCACCAGGCCGTCGACCGCTGCGGGACCGGTCTCGTCGTCACGGGCCGCGCCGCCGACGGGGTGGCGGAGTCGATCGAGGTGCCGGGCCGTCCCGTGCTGGGCGTGCAGTGGCACCCCGAGTGGATGAAGAGCGCCGATCCGGCGCTGTCGTGGGTCGTGAACGAAGCGAACCACGCGATGACGATGAGGAGTGAGCAGTGATGCAGTCGGTCGACCGGCGCCCCGCAGCGGCTGCCGACCAGATGGCAGTGGATCCGTCGATCCCCACGCTCACCGGGTTGTTGGCTCAGCGCAACCTGGAGACGCCCGAGCAGGAGTTCCTGCGCTTCGGTGAGCAGTCGTGGACGTTCGCGGAGATCGACACCTGGACGTCGCGGCTCGCCCACCGGCTGATCGAGGTCGACGGCGTCGGCATCGGCGACCGGGTCGCGATCATGCTGCCCAACGTCGTGCACTGGCCGGTCGTGTGGCTCGCGGCGCTCAAGGCCGGCGCTGTCGTCGTACCGATCAACTGCGCCTACCAGCGCGCTGACCTTGCCTTCGTGCTGGGTGACTCCGGCGCCGGCGTCGTCTTCACCGACTCCGAGCGCTCCGGACTCGTCGGCCAGGTAGCGGCCGACGAAGGACTCGACGTCCGCGTGGTCGACGTCGCCGACGACGGCTCGCAGGCGTTCTCGACCATTGCACCCGCACGGTCGGCCGAGGCAGGCACCCTGGCCAACCTGCAGTACACCTCCGGCACGACCGGTTTCCCGAAGGCGTGCATGCTCACCCACGGCTACTGGACCAGGCTCGGTTGGATCTGCGCCGCCGCGACCGGCCTCGACGACACCGACGTGCTGCTGACGGCCCAGCCGTTCTCCTACATGGATCCGCAGTGGAACACCGCGCTGGCCCTGACCATCGGCGCACCGCTGGTCGTCCTGCCGCGATTCTCCGCGTCGAACTTCATGGCCGACGTACGGCGCCACCGGGCGAGCTTCGTCTACGTCCTCGGCTCGATGCCGACCCTGCTGTTCAAGCAGCCGCTGGTGGACGAGGACCGCGTCAACGATCTCCGCATGGTGCTCTGTTCGGGCATTCCGGTCGCCCTGCACGCCGAGCTCGAGGCACGCTGGGGCGCACCCTGGCGTGAGGTCTACGGGATGACCGAGTCCGGCATCGACCTGATCAGCTCGTTCGGTGACAGTGCGGCGGTGGCGAGCGGGAGCCTGGGGCGCCCCGTGCCGACCAAACAGGTCCGCGTCGTCGACCCGGACGACCCCACCCGGACGGAGGTCGCCACCGGTGAGCCCGGTGAGCTGGTCATCGCCGGCGTCCCGATGATGGACGGCTACTGGAACCGCCCTGATGCGACCGCGCAGACGCTGCGGGACGGCTGGCTGCACACCGGCGACCTCGTCGTACGACGCCCCGACGGCGGCATCCAGCTCGTCGGACGGATCAAGGACATGGTGCGCCGCGGCGGCGAGAACGTCGCCTGCGTCGAGGTGGAGGCCGCGCTCGAGCGCGACGACCGGGTCGCGGCATCCGCCGTCGTCGCCGAGCCCGACGAAGTGCTCGGCGAGGAGGTCAAGGCGTTCATCCAGCTCGCTTCCGGCGTTCCCGCCGATCGGGCGACCGCGCAGGACATCCTCGCCCAGGCCGGCGCCCAGCTCGCCCGGTTCAAGGTGCCGCGCTATGTCGAGTTCGTCGACGACCTGCCCCGCACCCCCTCCGAACGGGTCGCCAAGCCCGCTCTCAAGGCCCGGGCCGCCGCGGCGCCCGGCACCACCCACGACTTCGCCACCACGAGGAGCTGACCTGATGTCCACCCCCACCACCGTCGAGGGGTACGTCGACGTGGACGTCGTCCGCGACGTCGCCGTGCTGACCCTCAACCGCCCCGACAAGCTCAACGCGCTCGACGTCGCCACCCGGCTGCAGCTCGCCGCGCTGATCCGGGAGCACGGCACCGCAGAGACGGTGCGCGGCATCGTGCTCACCGGCACCGGACGCGCCTTCTCCGCCGGCGAGGACCTCAGCCAGGCGCCGTCGAGCGACGCCGACCTGCACGTCGCCTTCGACAGCTTCCACGACATCACCCGCGCGATCCTGCAGACCCGGGTCCCGGTGATCGCCGCCGTCAACGGCATCGCGGTCGGCGGAGCATCGGAGATCACCCTGTGCTGCGACGCCCGGATCGGCGCCCCCGCGGCGGCGTACTTCCAACCCGAGAACGCCCGGGGACTCACCATCTCCAACGCCACCAGCCTGCTCCTGAGGCGGCTGG
>JASLDK010000106.1 GCA_030145945.1 Nocardioides sp. | reverse complement strand
CCGGCAACCTGCTGGTGCCGTGGAACCTCAAGGGTGTCGGTGAGTCCGGCGCGCAGGGTCTCGCGGTCGACAAGGGGATGTCGCCCTGGACCGCGCTGAAGACGGCGTGGACCCTCAAGGGCGTGACCAAGTCCGGTCAGTCGGTGCAGATCCCGGTGTCGAACCCGGCGTTCCCGACGTGGGCCGGCGAGGCGGTCCTGTGGGACGACGCGAAGGCGAAGGCGTTGTTCGAGGCGCTCAAGAACGACCAGTCCCCCAACGTCCAGCCCTGAATCGGTCGGACCAGGACAACGACGAAGACCCCCGAGCCGGCGGCTCGGGGGTCTTCTCGTACGGCGGCCGTGACCGGCCGGGCGATCAGCGCAGCATCTGGCGCGCCATCACCATCCGCTGGATCTGGTTGGTGCCTTCGTAGATCTGGGTGATCTTGGCGTCGCGCATCATGCGCTCCACCGGGTGGTCCTTGACGTAGCCGGCGCCACCGAGCAGCTGCACCGCGTCGGTCGTCACCTCCATGGCCACGTCGGCGGCGTAGCACTTCGCGGCGGCGCCGAAGAAGGACAGGTCGGGGTCCTGACGCTCGGACTTCGCGGCGGCGACGTAGACCATCTGGCGCGCGGCCTCGAGCTTCATGCCCATGTCGGCGAGCATGAACTGCAGGCCCTGGAACTGGGCGATCTCCTTGCCGAACTGCTTGCGCTCCTTGACGTAGCCCAGGGCGTAGTCGAGGGCGCCCTGCGCGATGCCGACGGCCTGCGCACCGATGGTGACGCGGGTGTGGTCGAGGGTGCGCAGCGCGATCTTCAGGCCCTCACCCTCGGCGCCGATCATCCGGTCGGCCGGGATGCGGCAGTTGTCGAAGTGCAGCTCGCGGGTCGGGCTGCCCTTGATGCCGAGCTTGCGCTCCGGCTCGCCGAACGAGAAGCCCTCGTCGTCCTTCTCCACCACGAACGCGGTGATGTTGCGGCCGCGCTCGCCGTCGGGGTCGGTCACGGCCATCACCGTGTAGAACTGCGAGACACCCGCATTGGTGATCCACGACTTCTGGCCGTTGAGGATGTAGTCGTCGCCGTCCTTCTTGGCGCGGCACTTCATCGACGCGGTGTCCGAACCGGCCTCGCGCTCCGACAGGCCGTACGAGAACATCGCCTCGCCCTTCGCCAGCGGCGGGAGGTACTTGCGCTTGACCTCCTCCGAGGCGCCGAGGATGACCGGCATCGAGCCGAGCTTGTTGACGGCCGGGATCAGCGAGCTGGACGCACAGGCGCGCGCCACCTCCTCGATCACGATGCAGGTCGCCAGCGAGTCGGCGCCGACGCCGTCGTAGTCCTCGGCGACGTGCGGCGCGTGGAAGTCCGAGGCGACCAGCGCGTCCAGGGCTTCCTGGGGGAACCGGCTCTTCTCGTCGACGTCCGCGGCGTGCGGGGCGATCTTGTCGTCGGCGATCGCACGGATCGCCTCACGGAGGGCCTCGTGGTCCTCGGAGATCTTGAACAGGTCGAAATCAGTGTTTCCGCTCACAGGCGCATCCTACTTCCGGGTAACAAAGGGGTCGGTCGGTGTCAGTCGGCGAGCGCCAGCATGACCTCACGCTCGAAGAGCTCGATGCCGCTGGTGTCGTAGGCCGCCTCCGCGAAGTACGTGATCGCGTACGACATCCCGGCGGCCTTCATCTCGCGCAGCATCGCGACGATCTGGTCGGGGGTGCCGACCGCGGGCTGGCCGGCGAGGTCCTCGCGCATCTTCGCCGCGCGTTCCTTGGCGAAGCCGCCCTTGATCATCAGGTCCTCGTAGAACGCCAGGCGTTGGTCGACCTCGGCGCGGTCCTTGCCGATGACCACGTTGTAGTTGGCCGAGCGGGTGATCGCGTCGAAGTCGGTGCCGAGCTTCTCGCAGTGGCCGCGCAGTACCTCGGACTTGTGCTTGAAGCCCTCGAGGCTGCCGTCGAAGTTGGTGTAGTCGGCGTACTGGGCGGCGATCTTCAGGGTGACCTTCTCGCCGCCGCCGGCGATCCACATCGGGATGCGGTGGCGCTCGCTGGTGGTCTGCACCGGCTGCGGGAAGCAGAGCGCACCGTCGACCTGGTAGTGCTTGCCGTCGAGCGTCGCCGACCCGGTGGACCACATCTGGTGGAAGATCTCCACGCCCTCGCGCAGTCGGGCCAGGCGGTCGCCGGCCGACGGGAAGCCGTAGCCGTAGGCGCGCCATTCGTGTTCGTACCAACCGCCACCGATGCCCATCTCGACCCGGCCGCCGGAGACGGCGTCGACGGTCGCCGCGACCTTGGCGAGGTAGGTCGGCTCGCGGTAGCTCATGCAGGTGCACATCTGGCCCAGCCGGACCCGCTCGGTGACCGCGGCGAACGCGGCCATCAGGGTCCACGCCTCGTGGGTGGCCTCGTGGGACGGCTCCGGGGTGGTGTGGAAGTGGTCGTAGACCCACAGCGACTCCCACCGGTCGTCCGCGTCGAAGCGGCGGGCCAGATCGGCCATCGTGCGCCACTGGTCGACCGGGTCGACGCCGACCAGGTCGAAACGCCAACCCTGGGGAACGAACGCTCCGAAACGCATGCGCATACCTCCGCGTGAAGTGGTGTGCGACACACTCTAGGTCCCGTCGTCACCGGACGTTCATCCGCCACCGGGCCGACGCAGCCGTCCGCGGGACGCACCGATCGGTACGGTGATCGTCGTGTCTGCTCAGTCCTCCCCCACCGGCCACATCGCGGTCGTCGGCACCGGTTACGTCGGCCTGTCCATCGCCGCGCTGCTCGCCCAACGACACCCCGTCGTGGCGTACGACATCAACACCGCCCGGATCGACGGCCTGCGGGCCGGCCGCTCCCCGATCGCCGACCGCGAACTCGAGGACCTGCTCGCCACCGGCGACCTCGACCTGAGGTTCACCACCGACAACCAGGACGCCTACACCGGCGCCCGGTTCGTCGTCATCGCCACCCCCACCGACTACGACCCGACCAACAACTACTTCGACACCAGCACCGTCGACGGCGTCATCGCCGACGTCACCCGCATCAACCCCGACGCGGTCATGGTCGTCAAATCCACCATCCCCGTCGGCTACGTCCTCGACGCCCGCACCCGCCTGAACACCGACAACCTGATCTTCTCCCCCGAGTTCCTGCGCGAGGGCAAAGCCCTCTACGACAACCTGCACCCCTCCCGCATCATCGTCGGAGACACCGGCGACCGCGGCCGCGAATTCGCCGACCTGCTGCGCGAAGCCGCCCTCGAACCCGACGTCGAGGTCCTGCTGACCGAACCCACCGAGGCCGAAGCGATCAAACTGTTCGCCAACACCTTCCTGGCGATGCGCGTGGCGTACTTCAACGAACTCGACACCTTCGCCCTGACCCACGGCCTCGACACCCGCCAGATCATCGACGGCGTCAGCCTCGACCCCCGGATCGGGAAGTTCTACAACAACCCCTCGTTCGGCTACGGCGGCTACTGCCTGCCCAAGGACACCAAACAACTCCTGGCCAACTACCAGGACGTCCCGCAGACCATGATCTCCGCGATCGTCGAGGCCAACCGCACCCGCAAGGACTTCGTCGCCGCCGACATCGTGGCCCGCAAACCCCGCGCCGTCGGCATCCACCGCCTCATCATGAAGGCCGGCTCCGACAACTTCCGGGCCAGCAGCGTCCAGGGCATCATGAAACGGGTCAAGGCCAAGGGCATCCCGGTCATCGTCTACGAACCCGAACTGACCGACGACACCTTCTTCGGCTCCCACGTCGAACGCGACCTGGACACCTTCAAGAACTCCGTCGACCTCATCGTCGCCAACCGCCGCGTCCCCGAACTCGACGACGTCGCCGACAAGGTCTACACCCGCGACATCTTCGGCATCGACTCCTGAGCCGGGCGGGCGGGGCTCAGGACAGCTTCGCCCGCAGCGCCGCGCCCTTCGCCTGCGCCTGACGACGCAGGTCCTCCTGGAACCGCACCATCTGCTGCTGTA
This sequence comes from Nocardioides sp., assembly GCA_030145945.1. GTDB lineage: Bacteria > Actinomycetota > Actinomycetes > Propionibacteriales > Nocardioidaceae > Nocardioides. Next base: position 1,714 of record JASLDK010000106.1, on the reverse strand, counting down.
CGGATGTATCCGACGCACCGACGATGCGGGCGGCGAGGAGCCCGGCGTTGCGGGCGCCGCCGATCGACACGGTCGCGACCGGGACACCGGCCGGCATCTGCACGATCGACAGCAACGAGTCCATCCCGTCGAGGTACTTCAGCGGCACCGGGACGCCGATGACCGGCACCGGGGTCACCGCGGCGAGCATGCCCGGCAGGTGGGCCGCGCCGCCGGCGCCGGCGATGATCGCCTGCAGTCCACGCTCTGCGGCCGACTCGCCGTACGCGATCATCTCCTGCGGCATCCGGTGGGCCGAGACGACGTCGACCTCGTGGCCGATCCCGAACTCGGTCAACGCCTCGGCGGCGGCCTGCATCACCGGCCAGTCCGAGTCGCTGCCCATCACGATGCCAACGCGCACGGTCGCGTCCTTGCTTTCTGTCGCGCCTCTTCCCTCCCCTGCGGGCCTCACTACGTTCGTGTCCTCGGCTCGGTCGGCGCTCATTCCGTCACCACTCCCTGGATGTACTCAGCCGCGTGCTGCGCCCGTTCGCGCAGCGCGACGAGGTCGGCGCCACACACGTTGACGTGGCCGATCTTGCGACCGGGTCGAACTTCCTTGCCGTACATGTGGATTCGCAGCCCCGGGTCGCGGGCCATGAGGTGCCGGTACGTCGGATACAGCTCCGGGTAGTCCCCGCCGAGCACGTTCCCCATGACGGTCCACGGCGCACGGGCGGTCGTCTCCCCCAGCGGCAGGTCGAGCACCGCGCGCAGGTGCTGCTCGAACTGGCTGGTCACCGAGCCGTCCATCGTCCAGTGACCGGAGTTGTGCGGTCGCATCGCCAGTTCGTTGACGACGTACGACCCGTCGCGCAACTCGAACACCTCGACCGCCATCACGCCGGTCACGTCGAGCGCGCCGGCGATGGTGAGCGCGTCCCGGGTGAGACGGACCGCGAGGTCGTCGTCGAGCTCGGCCGCCGGCGCGATGACCTCGGTGCAGATGCCGTCGGTCTGCACGGTGTGGGCGACCGGCCAGACCGCGGCCTGTCCGGAGGGGCTGCGCGCGATGAGCACGGCGAGCTCACGGACGAAGTCGACGGCCTCCTCGACCAGCAGGCTCTGCTCACCGGTCAGGCGGTCCAACCACGGCTGCGCCTCCTCGGCCGAGGCCGCGACGAGCACGCCCTTGCCGTCGTATCCCCCCGTCGGCGTCTTCAGCACCACCGGCCAGCCGTGGTCGGCGGCGAACGCGGCGACCTCGTCCGCGGTGCACACCTCCGCCCACGCCGGACACGGCACGCCGGCGGCGCTCAACGCGCGGCGCATGACGAGTTTGTCCTGCGCGTGGATCAACGCCTGCGGGCTCGGGTGCACCGCCACCCCGTCGGCCTGCAGCGCCAGCAGCACCTCCTGCGGGACGTGCTCGTGGTCGAAGGTGACGACGTCGCACTGCGCCGCGAACTCGCGTACGGCCTCGACGTCCGTGTGGTCCCCGACCGGTGCCGACGGGACGACCAGCGCGGCTGCCGCGGTCGCCGACTCGCTCAGCACGTTCAGGGTCAGGCCCAGCTCGATGGCGTACGGCGCACACATCCGCGCCAACTGGCCGGCGCCGATGATCCCCACCACCGGAAAGCCGCCGGGAGTGCGGGGGACTGTTCTCTGGGAAGTCACCCGGCTGACGATATCGGGACGCCCGGATTGATCAGTTACCCTCCCCCATGTG
>JASLDK010000444.1 GCA_030145945.1 Nocardioides sp. | reverse complement strand
CACGCCTGTTCCGTTGACCTGCGCTTCCTAGCGTCATGGTCATGACGGAGCTGCAAGGATCCATGGGGAAGCTGCGCGTGCTGGTGGTCGCGGAGTCCTTCCTGCCGCAGATCAACGGTGTCACGAACTCGGTACGCCGAGTGCTGGAGCATCTCGCCGCGCAGGGTCACGAGGCGGAGTTGATGGCGCCCACCGGTCCGGACGCCTATGCGGGATTCCGCGTCCGTCGCGTGCGCGGCGCGAACCTGCCGTTCTATCCGGACTTCCGGCTCGGTCTCGAGACCCGGCGCCGACTGCGGCAGCGGATGGTGGCGTTCCGCCCCGACGTCGTCCACATCGCCTCGCCGGCGACCCTCGGCTACCAGGCAGCGCGAGCCGCCGCCGAGCTCGGCATCCCGACGGTGGCGATCTATCAGACCGACCTCGTCGGCTTCGCTGAGCGCTACGACGTGCCGGGTGGGATCCGGGCCGCGGCGAGCCTGACCCGTCGCATCCATCAGCAGGTCGACCGCACTCTTGCGCCGTCGTCGGCGAGCATCCGGCAGCTCGAGGAGCTCGGCGTCCCGGAGGTGCATCGGTGGGGCCGCGGCGTCGACCTGGTGGCCTTCCACCCCCGCCACCGTGACGAACTGCTGCGGCAGCGGATCGCCCCGGACGGTCGCCTCCTGGTGGGGTATGTCGGACGGCTGGCCGCGGAGAAGGAGTTGGACCTGCTCCAGCACATCGCCGACGACCCGCGGCTGGCGTTGGTCGTCGTGGGCGCCGGACCGGAGGAGCAGCGGTTGCACGGCCTGCTCGGTGACCGCGCCACCTTCCTCGGGTTGCTCCACGGCGAGGACCTGAGCCGGGCCCATGCGTCCTTGGACGTGTTCGTGCACACCGGCCGCCACGAGACCTACTGCCAGTCGGCGCAGGAGGCCCTCGCCTCCGGCGTACCGGTGGTCGCGCCGGCGGCCGGTGGTCCGATCGACGTGGTCGCGGACGGTGCGTCGGGTCTGCTCTACCGCCCCGGTGACGGTGGCGATCTCGCCCGCTGCGTCGACGCATTGGTCGCCGACGAGGGAATTCGCCGTCGGATGGGTGCGACGGGGCTGCGGGCTGTTCAGGAGCGGTCGTGGTTCGCGATCAGTGAGCAGCTGGTCGGGCACTATCGAGCGGTGGTCGGTGAGCAGGCGATCAGCCGGGCTGCGTGACCCGGGTTGTGGATCACGGCGTGAACAGCGCCGCGGCCTCCTCGACGGTGTCGACCAGGTGGACGTGCTCCTCCATGGGCCGGCCGCGAGCCAGCGACTGCAGCAGCGGCCACGCGGGGAGGGTGTCGGTCCAGTAGGTCTGGCCGACGAGCACCATCGGCGCGACAGCATCCTCGTCGGCGTAGTAGTTCTCGCAGGCGTCCTGGAATATCTCCTGCACGGTGCCGCCGGCGCCGGGCAGGAAGACGATGCCGGCATCGCACACCATCAGCAGGATGGCCTCGCGCAGGGCGTTGCGGAAGTACTTCGCGATCGCGGTGGCGAACAGGTTCGGCGGCTCGTGGCCGTAGTGCCAGGTCGGCACGCCCAGCGAGGGACTGGACGCGGGGGAGAGGGCGAGCACGTCGCGGGCCGCGCTCACCCAATCGTCGACCGACGGTTTGAAGGAAGGTGCGCCGGCGAGCCGGTCCAGCGCCGCGGCCAGCACCTCGGGCGGCGCGGTCGCGAAGCGGCCGCCCAGGTTGGCCGCCTCCATCGCGCCCGGGCCACCGCCGGTGGCGACGACATGGCGCTGGCCGAGCAGCGCGCCGAGATGGGCAGCCTCGGCGTACCCCTGTGTCCCGCGATCGGCTGCGTGTCCGCCCATCACGCCGACCAGTCGGCGTCCGTCCGCGCCGCACGCCTGCACCCAGGCCGCCAGGGCGGTGTCGATCGCCTGGTCGTGCAGCACCTCGGCGAGCACGTCGCCGGGCGCGGAGGTGGCGCGTGCCCAGCGGTAGGCCCGCGCGTCGAAGCTGTCGGCATAGGGGGCGTCGTCGTACAACTCCGCAGCGGTGTAGAGCGAGCGGCGGGCGATGTCGAGGCCGCGGACACCGGAGCCGGCCGCTGCATCGGCGCCCTTCTCGAGGGCACGATCGGTGTCGGTGGTGCTCGCGATGACCACCTTTCGGGCGCGGGTCCGTCTCACGGTTGGTGACGCTACCTTGAACAGCACACCCCGAACCTCAGGCATGCACCGGAGCTGTCAGGTCCACCGACCGGACGCACCGATCGGCAATCTTGAGCGAGTTACTACACTTTGTTCGGAACAGTCCTTCCCGACAGGAGCACCGATGACGTACCGCCCCGAGACCCTCGCCGTGCACGCTGGCCAGGAGCAGCCCGACCCCGCGACCAACTCGCGGGCCGTGCCGATCTACCAGACCACGTCGTACGTCTTCAACGACACCGAGCACGCGGCGAACCTCTTCGCGCTCGCCGAGCCGGGCAACATCTACACCCGGATCATGAACCCGACCCAGGACGTCTTCGAGCAGCGCATGACGCAGCTCGAGGGTGGTGTCGGCGCCCTGGCCGTCGCGTCCGGCTCCACCGCCACGACGTACGCCGTCCTCAACCTGGCCGGTGCCGGCGACAACATCGTCGCGCTCTCCACCCTCTACGGCGGCACCTACGCGCTCTTCGCGCACACGCTGCCGCAGTTCGGCATCACGGTCCGCTTCGTCGACCCGGAGAAGCCCGAGGACCTCGCTGCCGCCGTCGACGACAAGACCCGCCTGGTCTTCGGCGAGACGCTCGGCAACCCGAAGATCAACGTGGTCGACATCCGCGCCTGGGCGGACGCCGCGCACGCGCAGGGCCTGCCGCTGATCATCGACAACACCGCTCCGTCGCCGTTGCTGTGCAACCCGTTCGAGCTCGGTGCCGACATCGTCGTGCACGCCGCCACCAAGTACATCGGTGGTCACGGCACCTCGATCGGCGGCATCATCGTCGACTCCGGCAACTTCGACTGGGCCGCGCACAGCGACCGCTTCCCGGGCCTGACCAAGCCGGACGCCGCCTATCACGGTGTCGTGTGGACCGAGGCGGTCGGCAACCTCGCCTACATCATCCGTGCGCGCACGGTGCTGCTGCGCAACACGGGTGCGGCCACCACGCCGATGAACTCCTGGCTGTTCCTGCAGGGCCTCGAGACGCTGCACCTGCGCATGGAGCGGCACAGCGAGAACGCCCTCAAGGTCGCGCAGTACCTCGAGAACCACGACGCCGTCGCCTGGGTGAGCTACCCGGGCCTCGAGTCCAGCCCCTACAAGGAGATCGCGGACCGCACCCTCAAGGGTGGCTACGGCGGTTTGGTCAGCTTCGGCGTGAAGTCCGGCCGCGAGGGTGGCCAGAAGTTCGTCGAGTCCCTCGGCCTCTTCAGCCACCTCGCCAACATCGGTGACGCCAAGTCGCTGGCGATCCACAACGCCACCACGACGCACAGCCAGCTGACGCCCGAGGAGCTCGAGGCGGCCGGCGTGCCGGAGGACATGGTGCGTCTCTCGGTCGGCATCGAGCACATCGACGACATCATCGCCGACCTCGAGCAGGCCCTCTCCGCGACCAAGTGACCCGACGATAGGTTCCTCGTTCGTGGGGACGATCGGATATGTCGAGACCCAGCGGGTCGTGCTCGCCGACGAGCACGACCCGGTGGCTCTCGTGGGTGGTGCTGTGCTGCCGCACGTCGAGGTCGCCCATGAGACGTACGGCGAGCTCAACGCCGCGCGTGACAACGCGATCATGGTGTGCCACGCGCTCACCGGCGACGCCCATGCCGCCGGGCTGCACCTGGGTGCCAAGAAGCGCGGCTGGTGGGACAACCTGATCGGCCCCGGCAAGCCGCTCGACACTGATCGCTTCTTCGTGATCTGTGCCAACCTGCTGGGCGGGTGTTCCGGAACCACCGGGCCGCTCTCCATCGACCCGCGCACCGGCCGGGCCTACGGCCCGGACTTCCCGCTCCTCGACATGGCGGACTGGGTTGCGGTGCACCGTCGCCTGCTCGACCACCTCGGCATCGAGCGCTTGTATGCCGGGGTCGGTGGCTCCCTCGGCGGCATGCAGATCCTGGAATGGGCGCTGCAGGAGCCGGACCGGCTGGAGCGCGCCGTCGTGGTGGCCGCAAGCTCGCGGCTGACGACCGAGAACATCGCCTTCTCCGCCGTCGCCCGCACCGCGATCCTCGAGGACCCCGACTACCGCGAGGGTCGGTATGCCGAGCACGGCGTCTCGCCGCGGCACGGCATGAAGGTCGCCCGGATGATGGCCCACATCACCTACGTCTCGGCCGATTCGTTGGACAAGAAGTTCGGCCACCACCGCGACTCCAAGGGTGTCGACAAGCGACTGGCCGCCGACTTCGAGGTCGAGCACTACCTCCAGCACCAGGGCACGTCCTTCCTCGACCGGTTCGACGCGCTGTCCTACCTCCATCTCACCCGCCCGATGGACTACTTCGATCCCTTCGGCGCGCACCCCGACGTCGTACCCTCCACCCGGTTCCGGCTGATCTCCTTCGACACCGACTGGCGCTTCTCCACCGCGCACTCGATCCGGATGCGCGACGAACTGGTGGCCCGAGGGGTCAGCGTCGATCACACCGAGATCGCCTCACCCTGGGGCCATGACTCATTCCTGCTCGAGCCCCCGGGATACCACGATCTGGTTCGCGACTTCCTGGCCTGACGCCCCGGGTCAGAACGCGTGGGCCATCAACTCCCCGAACAGCTCCTGCGGATCGACCTCGAGCCCACGACGCTGGAACCACGTGCACACGTTGGTGCAGTCGCGCAGCAGGAAGTCGAAGCCCTGGGCGTTGCCGACCAGGTCGACCAACTGCGGCAGGTCGATGATCACCAGCCGCTCATCCGCAGCGAGGATGTTGTAGGGCGAGAGGTCGCCGTGGACCAGACCTGACTGGACGAGCGTGGTCATGGCGGCTCGCAACTGGTCGAAGTACGACGCCAGCAGGTCGGGATCGGGTCGGGTCTGGGCCAGCCGCGGCGCGGTGTCCGTGCCGTCGGGCCCCTCGATGGTGATCCACTCCATCAGGATCTCGGTGCCGTCGATCTGCACGGGATAGGGGACCGGCAGGCCCAGGGACCAACAGCGGTTGAGCGCCGACCACTCGGAGATCGCCCACTCGGCTGCGGCCACCTCTCGGCCGAAGGTGCTCTTGCGCTTGAGCGCGCGCTCGTCGCGGGAGCGCTTCATGCTGCGTCCCTCGGTGTAGGAGGCGGAGCGGTGGAAGCTGCTGTGCTCGGAGGAGCGATAGCGCTTCGCCGCCATCACGACCGCCCGGTCCGGCTCATGAGGGTCGGCTCGCTCGAGCAGGAAGACGTCGGCTTCCTTGCCGGTCTTGAGGATGCCCAGATCGGTGTCGATCGCGCCCTGGGAGGTGACGACCCAGTCGGGGCGGGGCTCGGGGCCGCGGGAGAGCGGCTCGACCTCGAGCCAGGTGGACCAGCGTTGGCCGTCGCCGAGGTCGTCGTAGGCGACGTAGTCGAAGACGAAGCGCGGGTCGAGATCAGTGGTGGAGGGGAACTCCCGGAACATCGTATTTCCTTGCAGTCGAGGGGATGTTGGCGCTGAACAGGCCAAGGACAGTCATGGACATGTCACGCTCCTCTCGACAGGCCCGCAGATGTGCGGACGCGAGACCTACGGTCGCGGACCGGGCGTTCGGCGCGCAACCCATTTACTGCCACCGCGATCGTGCGGGTCGTAGATTGATCCGGTGCGTCGACTCCTGCTGTCCACCCTGACCGCTGCTCTGCTCGTCCTGCCCGGGCTGCCGGCGACGAGCGCGCCCTCCGCCCAGCAGCACGCCTCCGTGGCCGCCTCGCTGGCTGGGGTGGACGGTTCCCCCACCGGCACCGACCCCTACTGGCCGCAGGACGGCAACGGCGGCACCGATGCCCAGCACTACGACGTACGCGTGGGCTATGACCTGGCCAGTGGTCGACTGCGTGGGCGCACCGCGATCACGATGACCGCGACCGAGGACCTGCACTCGTTCTCCCTCGACCTGCTGCTGAAGCCCTCGGCTGTGCGTGTC
>JASLDK010000443.1 GCA_030145945.1 Nocardioides sp. | reverse complement strand
AGGCCGATCTCGAAGAACATCGGCAGGCCGATGATCGCGCCGACCACCGCCATCGCCCACGGCAGCGCGCGGGCCGACGAACGCCCGATGATCGTGTCGACGATCTGGTCGGCGCCACCACTGTCGGCGAGGAGCTTGCCGAACATGGCGCCGAGGGCGATCAGGATGCCGACACCGGCGGCGGTCGTGCCGAATCCGCCGGTGTAGCTGGCGATCGCGGTCTCGACGGGTGCGCCCGCGACCACGCCCACGGTGAGGGCGCCGCCGGTCAGCGCGAGGAACGGGTGGATCTTCGCAGCGATGATGAGGACGACGATCACGCCGATGCCCAGCAGCGCGGCGAGGATGAGCCGGCCTTCGGACGCGATCGGTTCGATCAGCGGCGTACCCGTGGCGAGGACGAGGTGGGGTGACATGACGGGCTCCTCAGGACTGGTGAGTGCGGTCGACGTACTGCTGGACGATGGCGTCGACGCTCTGGTCGACATCGATGACGAGGCCGGCCTCGTCGGCGGCGAGTGGCTCGAGGGTCGCGAACTGCGAGTCGAGCAGCGAGGCGGGCATGAAGTGGCCGGGGCGACCGGCCTGGCGGCGTGCGATGACCTCGCGCGTGCCGTCGAGATGGAGGAAGCCGGCGCGCGGCGCGTGCGAGCGGATCTGGTCGCGATAGGCCCGCTTCAGTGCGGAGCAGCTGATCACGCCGCCCTGCTCCCCGCGATCGGCCAACCACCGGCCGATCGTCTCGAGCCAGGGGTGGCGATCCTCGTCGTCGAGCGGGATCCCGGCCGACATCTTGGCGATGTTGGCGGCCGGGTGGAGGTCGTCCGCGTCTTCGAAGGGGACGCCGAGGCGCTGGGCAAGGGCAGCGCCGACGGTGGACTTCCCCGAGCCGGACACGCCCATGACGACGATGAGCGGGCCGCCCTCGTCGTACGACGTCGTGCTGGTCATCGCTCCTCCTGTGATCATGCGGTCAGATCCGACGAGATTCGCTTGATGTGCTGGCCGTCACAGTCTGCAACCATTAATCTGCTTTTATCAACCCCCTGCCCTCGATAAATCTGCTTATTTCAGGAGGTCGGCATGGCCGCCCTGCATGACGACGTTCTCGACGCCCTGGGTCGGCGCATCGTCACCGGAGTGCTCGCCGTCGGGACGGTCCTCACCCTCGACGACATCGACACGACGTACGACGTGAGTCGGTCGGTCTCCCGCGAGGCCGTCCGCGTCCTCGGCTCGATGGGCATGGTCGCCTCACGGCGCCGGGTCGGTCTGACGGTCCAACCGCGCGATTCCTGGCAGGTGTTCGACCCCCGACTGATCCGCTGGCGCCTCGACTCCGACGACCGCGCGGCCCAGCTGCGCTCTCTCGGCGAGCTGCGCAGCGGCTTCGAACCAGTCGCCGCGGGCCTCGCCGCCCTCCGCGCCACACCCGAACAGTGCGGCGCCCTGACAGCGGCCGTCAACGACATGGTCGTGCACGGCAGGACCGGCGACCTGGAAGCCTTCCTCGACGCCGACATCGTCTTCCATCGGGTCCTGCTGGAGGCATCCGGCAACGAGATGATCGCCGCCCTCGACGGCGTCGTCGCCGAGGTCCTCTCCGGACGCACCCATCACCACCTGATGCCGACCAAGCCCAAGGCCGAGGCGATCGACCTGCACGTCGAGGTCGCCCGCGCCGTCCGCACCGGGGACGCGGTCGCCGCACGAGCCGCGATGCAGGCGATCATCGACGAGGCCACCGACGCCGTGGCACCGAGCCCTCCAAGGAGGGACTAGGCTGAGTGGCGATGGAGACCACGCCTGACCTCGCGCACCTGATCGACCAACTGCAGGGCGAGGAGTACGTCGTCACCGAGCCGTTGCCCGGCGTCCTGCACGTCACCGGCCGGTTCTCCAACCCCGAGCGGATCGCCCTGCGCGCCGCCGCCGACGCGGGCGATGTCCCGGTGGCCGTGTGGGCCGTCAGCCACCACGACGACTGGGCGTTGGTCGCCTGGGAGCGCCCCGAGCTGGTGACCATCACCCAGAAGGGCGCGACCCCGCAGCGGTGGCGGCACCGTCGCCCGCCGGCCACCCTGCGACCGGACGCGCAGACCTTCCTCGAAGGCGCGTCGTCACCGTTCGACCTGGTCACCCGCCCCAAGCACCAGCCGACCGACGTCGCCCGCGAGGTGCTCGCCCGGTTCGGGATCACCGACCCGCCGCCGCCGGGTTGGACGCCGCCGGTCGTCGAGGCGCCGCCGGTGCCCGTCGTACGCGAGTCCAAGGTGCCGACCGCGACCACCAAGACGCCTCGCGCGCCACGGGTGGCCAAGACGGCGGCACCGAAGGCACCCGCCAAGCCCGAGCCCACCGTCGCGATCTGCCCGACGTGCTTCATGGCACTTCCCGCGACCGGCGTGTGCGACAACTGCGGCTGACGGATCCCGCCATGCTGGCCCCATGAGCCAGCATGTTGACACCGAGCCGCCCGTCGACATGCGCAAGCTGTCGAAGATCGGCCTGTCGATCGCCGTCGTCGGCGCGCTGATCCAGCTGCTGCTGGGCGTCTACTACCTCGCCATGGCGCACTCCCCCGCACCGACCGACCTGCCCGTCGGCATCGTCGGCACCGCCGAGCAACGCGCCCAGGTCGCCGACGCCATCAAGGACGGCGGATTCAAGGCCGAGGCGTACGCCGACGTCACGGCACTGCGCCAGGCGATCCGTGAGCGGAAGGCCTACGGCGGCGTCGCGTTCGGCGAGGCGACCCCGACGTTGTACGTCGCCACCGCGGCCGCACCGTCGGTGGCCACGCTGTTCAAGAACCTCTACACCCGGGCCTGGCAGGACCAGGTGAAGACCCGCGTCGACGGCTACGTGAGCGCCGGGCAACCCGTGCCCGTCGAGGTGCTGGCCGCGCTCAGCACTCCCCCAGCCGTCACCGACGTCGTCCCGCTGCCCAAGGAGGACAGCAGCGGCGGATCGCTCGGCTTCGTGATCCAGGCGCTGTGCCTCGGTGGCTCGATCGCCTCTCTCGCCCTCGGTCGCCTGCGCAGCACGACCGAACGCTCGACCGCCCGCGGCCTCGGCCACGCCGGCCTGCTGGTCGGCTATGCCCTCGCCTCGGCCGCCGTCGCGCTGGTCGCGATGTCCTTCTTCGGTGTCGGCAAGGGCGCCGACCACCTCACCCTGTTCGGTGGCCTGGCGCTGATCTCGCTGGCCGTGACCGCCTCCACCGCCGCCTTCGTCGCCCTGCTGGGCCCGGCCGGATCGCTGATCGGCGGCCTCTACTTCACCCTCGGCATCATCATCTCCGGCTCGTCGATCGCCCCCGAGATGCTGCCGAGACTCGGCAACGCGATCGGGCAACTGCTCCCGCCCGGCGCGGGTGCGACCGTCGCGCGCGACGCCCTCTACTTCCCGGACGCCTCGACCGTCCCGGCATTCGTGGTGCTGTCGGCGTACTCGGTCGTGGGGTTGATCGTCATTCTCCTCACCAACGCTCGCGCCAACCGCAGTCGGTCCGGCAACCTGCTCGGCCGCGCGCCGCTGGTCGTCGACTGATCACGCCGCCAGGTCGTCGGGGGCGACGACCCGGAGTTCGACGTCATTGGCCAGATGGATCGGCCACTTCGTCGCGAGGGTGCTGAGGCCGCGCGCCCAGGCGAGGTCGCCCGGCGTACGCATCGAACCGCCGGGGCGGGCGAACAGGAACGCGAACTCGACGCCGTCTCCCACGACATCGTGCAGGAAGTCGCCGAGCCGCTCCACGTCATCGGCATCCGGGTGCAACGGCACTCCCTCGACCTTGGCCACGTGAAGGGGGCGGTTGCGGGCGATGAAGAGCACCCAGAGTTGGGGTTCGGCGAAGCCGACCTGACCCATCAGCGCACGCCAGGTGTGGTCGAGCGTCACCTGGTCGACGATGTCGGGCATCTGGTCAGGCGGGAGGAGCGGCGGGAAGGCGTGCGGATCCGAGTTGTCCATGGACCGAGCCTGCGGCATTTCGCCGATCCGTGTCGGCGGCCATCCACAGGCCCGTTCCGCCCCGCTGGAAACCTGCGGCGGAACCTGCAGTTCAGCCGTAGTGGCAGACGTAGCCCAGCGTCTCGACGACCTCGATGTCGAAGCTCGAGTCGCCAGGAACGCTGAACGACTCCCCCGCGGCGTACTCCTGCCACTCCTCCGCGCCCGCGAGCCGGATCCGGCACCGCCCGGCGTTGAGCTCCATGACCTCGGGCGCAGCCGTGCCGAAGGTGAGGCTCGCGGGGAAGATCACGCCCGCCGACTTGCGGGTGCCGTCGGCGAGGAAGAACGTGTGGCTCACGCAGGCGCCGTCGAAGTAGACGTTGGCCTGCGGGTCGAGGGTGACGTTGTCGTACGTCGCGCTCGTGCTGTCAGTGGTCACGGATCGCAAGCGTAGTGGCGGGTTCCGGGGCCCTGGGGCTGCGGCGGTACGCCGAGACGGTGGGGTCCCCAGTGACCCAGAACCGCCACGGCACGTCGGCCGCCTTGGACACTCCAACTCGTGGACCGCTGCTGATCTTCGTGCGGGCGGTCGGCTCGGTGCCGAGCCGGACGCCGGTGAAGGTCTCGTCGCGGTCGGCGAGGAGCTCGGTGCCGAGGTCATCGAGGGTGATCCCCAGCGCCTGAGCGAGATTCCCCGGTCCGCGGGCGAGGAGCTGGTCGCGACCGGGCGCCGTGCCGCGTCGCTCGCGCGCCAGCTCGATGCCGTCAACGACCTCGCCGGCTCGCAGCAGCACCGCCGCGCCGACCTCCTTCGGCCCCGTGACCACATTGGCGCAGAAGTGGATGCCGTAGGAGCGATAGACATAGAGCCGGTACGACGGGCCGTACATGATCTCCGAGCGCGGGGTGCGGGTGAACGCGTGGGACGCAGGGTCCTCGCAGCCGCCGTAGGCCTCGACCTCGGTGATCCGGACCGTCACGCCGTGGCCGGTGATCCTCCGGTTGAGCAGCCCCCGCGCACGTCGTACGACGTCAGCACGGGGGACCGTGTTCATGACGGCGCTCAGGCCAGGGCGCGGTCGAGAGCTGCGGCGACGTGCAGCGTGGTACAGGGGAAGACCGGGATCTCGGAGTCGGCCTGGCGGATCAACAGCTCCAGCTCGGAGCAGCCCAGGATCACGCCTCCGGCGCCGGCGTCCCAGAGCTCGCTGATCATGTCGACCACGGCCCGACGGGAGTTGTCGACGACCTTCCCGTGCACGAGCTCGTCGTAGATGATCCGGTTGAGCTCGTCGTGGCGGTTCTCGTCGGGAACCAGGACGCGCAGGCCGTGGCGGGCGATCCGGTCGGTGAAGAAGGTGCGCGACACCGCGAACTTCGTCCCCAGCAGAGCGACGGCCTCGACACCCTCGGCCCTGCACGCCTCCGCGACGACGTCACCGAGGTGCAGCAGCGGGATCGACACGGCGTCCTGCACCTGCTCGGCAACCCGGTGGAAGGTCGTCGTGCAGAGCATCAGGAAGTCCGCGCCGCCGCGCTCGACCGAGATCGCGGCCTCGCGGAGGATGGCGGCCACGCCGTCCCAGTCCTCGGCCTCCTGCAGGCGGGTGACCTCGGCGAAGTCGACGGACGCCATCACGGACTTCGCCGAGTGGAAGCCACCGAGCCGTTCCTCGACGCCGCGGTTGAGCGACTCGTAGTAGAGAGCGCTGCTCTCCCAGGACATGCCGCCGACGAGGCCGATGGTCTGCATGGGGCCGAGTCTAGGAGATCCCGCAGGCGGGGGAGACCTGGGTCACGCGGGCTCCGGGTCGGCGCCAGCAGGCCGTCGGACGGGCACCGGTACCGCGCGGACGACGTACGCGACGATGCGAGCCACACGCCCGTGCGCAAGTAGGCTGGTCGTTCGTGTCCCAGACTCGTCGCACCGATCTCCGCAACGTCGCCATCGTCGCTCACGTCGACCACGGCAAGACGACCCTCGTCGACGCGATGCTCCACCAGGCGGGTGCGTTCAGCGCCCATCAGGCCGAGGGCGTCGCTGAGCGGGTCATGGACTCCGGTGACCTCGAACGCGAGAAGGGCATCACCATCCTCGCGAAGAACACCGCGGTGCACTACCGCGGCCCGTCCGCGCAGGAGCTCGCCAACGGCGACATGGTCATCAACATCATCGACACCCCCGGTCACGCCGACTTCGGCGGCGAGGTCGAGCGCGGCCTGTCGATGGTCGACGGCATCGTGCTGCTCGTCGACGCCTCCGAGGGTCCGCTCCCCCAGACCCGCTTCGTGCTGCGCAAGGCGCTCAATGCCGACATGCCGGTGATCCTGGTCGTCAACAAGACCGACCGCGGCGACGCTCGGATCGACGAGGTCGTCGACGAGACCTACGAGCTGTTCATGGACCTGCTCGACGACTCGCACAGCCAGGACGCCCTCGACTTCCCCGTCGTCTACGCCTCCGGCAAGGCCGGCATCGCGTCGCTCACCAAGCCCGAGAACGCCACCCTGCCCGAGGGCAGCGACCTGGAACCGCTCTTCCGGACCATCCTGGAGACCATCCCTGCTCCGACGTACGACGACGAGGCCCCTCTGCAGGCCCACGTCACCAACCTCGACGCCTCCCCCTTACTCGGTCGCCTCGCACTGCTCCGCATCAAGCAGGGCACCCTGAAGAAGGGCCAGAACGTCGCGTGGATCAACCGCGACGGCGTCACCAAGAACGTCAAGATCACCGAGCTCCTGATCACCGAGGGCCTCGAGCGCAAGCCCGGTGAGTCCGCGGGCCCCGGCGACATCGTCGCCGTCGCCGGCATCCCGGAGATCACCATCGGCGAGACCCTCGCCGACCCGGAGAACCCGATCGCGCTGCCGCTCATCCACGTCGACGAGCCGGCCATCTCGATGACCATCGGCACCAACACCTCCCCGCTGGTCGGCAAGGGCGGCAAGGGCCACAAGGTCACCGCCCGCCTGGTGAAGGACCGTCTCGACTCCGAGCTCGTCGGCAACGTGTCGCTGCGCGTGCTCCCGACCGAGCGTCCCGACGCGTGGGAGGTGCAGGGTCGTGGCGAGCTGGCGCTGGCCATCCTGGTCGAGCAGATGCGCCGTGAGGGCTACGAGCTGACGGTCGGCAAGCCGCAGGTGGTCACCAAGGACGTCGACGGCAAGCTGCACGAGCCGTTCGAGCGCCTCACCATCGACGCGCCCGAGGAGTTCCTCGGCACGATCACCGAGCTCCTCGCCAACCGCAAGGGCCGCATGGAGGGCATGACCAACCACGGCACCGGCTGGGTGCGGATGGAGTTCGTCGTCCCGGCCCGTGGCCTGATCGGCTTCCGGACCGACTTCCTCACCGAGACCCGAGGCACGGGCATCGCGCACTCGATCTCCGAGGGCTACTTCCCGTGGGCCGGCGAGATCCGCTCCCGCCAGTCCGGCTCGCTGGTCGCCGACCGCGCGGGCGCGGCCACGGCGTACGCGATGAC
>JASLDK010000428.1 GCA_030145945.1 Nocardioides sp. | reverse complement strand
GTGCCGAGCGTGACGCGACCGATCCGACGGCCGTCGAGGAAGGTCCCGTTGCTGCTGGTGTCGACGACGCTCCAGACTCCGCCGTCGTTCTGGAGGAGCACATGGTGGCGCGAAGCGCGCGCATCGGAGACGACCACGTCGCAGTCGACCTCGCGACCGATCACCACCCGAGGCCCGTCAAGGGTCCGAGCGCCCCCAGCCCACCGCACCTCCACCCGAGTCACGCACGTCACCCTAGAGGGCAGACGCATCGTCTCGACCCACGGTTCCCCGCGCGCGTGCTGGGTACCGCTGGCCCATGACCACCCCTGAGCCGAACGACCCGGAGCAGTACGCCGACTACAGCGTCGACGACGAGACCCAGCTCCAACCCGAGGACACCCTCGCTGACAACGACGTCGAGGACGAACTGGATCGAGGGTATTCACCGCCGGAGAAGTACTCCGCCGCGCAGCGCTACGGCAACACCCCGTGGGAGCAGGCGCACGACCGGCCCCTCGAGGAACGTCTCGCCGAGGAGGTGCCCGACCCGGATCCGGTCGCCGAGGAGGAGCGCGCCGAGGACGACGGTCTGGCCCACGAAGCGGACGAGTCCGGCGCCGAGGTGGGCTCAGAACGGGCCGGGCGACTGGTCGATCCCGATCAAAGGTCGGGCGAGGACGTCGAGAAGGACCTGGTCGCCGAGGACGTCGGCATCGACGGCGCCGCGGCCAGCGCGGAGGAGGCCGCCATGCACGTCATCGACGAGGACCAGGTCTGAGCCTCGCGGTCTCCTCGACGCGGGGGCGTACGCCTCCGTAGATGCCGCGACGCACGATCCACGGCTGCAGCACCCGACGCACTGACCACGCGGGGAACCGGAAGGGCCGGCCCGACGGCGCGAAGACCCGCAGTCCATCGTCCTCGGGCCCGAGCACCGATCCCCAACGCCCTCGCGGCGCGCGGTAGGACTCGAGCGGGCGTCCCGCGAGATGGGCACGGATGTTGGCCGCCAGCAGCCGGTCCGCACGGTTGCGGGCCGAGGACCGGAGCGCGTCCGTGGCCGCGACGTCCCCGATCGCGAAGACGGTGGGGGCGCCGGGGACCCGCAGGGCCGGATCGACCCGGACGAAACCGGCGTCGTCCAGCAGCGCAGGCGGCAACCAGCCGGTGTTCGGCCGAACCCGACCGATCGCCCACACGACCGCATCGGCCGGGGTGGCGGGTTGGCCGCTCGACCAGGCGACCGGCCCGGTCGTGATCGCGTCACCGACGAAGTCGGACGGCACGTCGGCCCGATGGCCCGCCCGCACGACGACGCCGGCACGTTCGAGCCGTCGGCGCGCGACGTCCCACACCCTCGGGTGGTGCTGGGTCAACGCGCGCTCCCCCGGATGGGCGAGGGTGACCGTGGACGTCGGCCAGCGACTCGCGACCTGCAGCGCCGTGCTGACCGCCGCGGCGCCACCACCGACGACGAGGATCGAGCCCGCGAGAGCCAGTCGCGCGTGGTCGGCCCGGAGCGCGGTCGTGACGTCGACGTCGGTCTGGAACCCCGGCGCTCGCCAGAAGCCGTTGCTGACGCCGGTGGCGATCACCAGCACGTCGTACCCGATGTGTTGGGTGCCGACCTCGACCTCACGGGCGGCAAGGTCGAGTCCGGTCAGCTCGCCGTGGAGCGTCGCGACGCGGTCCAGTCGCCGGAACCGGTCGAAGCCGATCCGGTAGTCACGCGCCCACGCGTCCGGGCGCGCCAGTCGTAGGCCGAGCTCCTGGCCGCTGACCAGACCGGGCCTGCTGGAGATCCCCACGACGTCGACGTCGGCCCGGGCCAGGTGGATCGCCGTCAGCAGGCCGCTGTCCCCCAGCCCCGCGATCACCACACGCGGCCTGCTCATGCCGACGTTCGCAGCCACGAGGGCGGGCGGGGGACGAGGACCGGGACCCGGTCGATGATGCCCTGGTACGCCGGGCGCCGCTCGAGACTGCGCTGCTCCATCATCGGGATGCTGGCGCCGAGGAACATGGCCAGCATCGCGACACCTCCGACCGGCAACCACCACCAGTCGTCGGGCGATGCGGCGATCCCGAACAGCGCCAAGCTCCACCAGAAGCTGATCTCGCCGAAGTAGTTGGGATGGCGCGACCAGCCCCACAACCCCCGATCCATCACCTGTCCGGGCGTCCGCTCCCGCACGAACCGGTGCATCTGCACGTCGGCGACCAACTCGAGGAGGACTGCGCCGATGCCGACACTGAGGGCGAGACCGTCGAGCCAGCCCAGCCCCGGACCTGGCCGGGTGAGGACGACGTACGCCGGGAGCAGGCCGAGGAAGACCTGGCAGGTGGGCACGAGGTGGATGCCGACGAGGTCGGCGAGCAACTCGAACCGGCCGGCGCGCGACCGGACCAGTGGATAGCGCCAGTCCTCGTGGTGCAGGCCCGGGAAGGCATACACCCAGTTGGCCGTGAGCCGCACTGCCCACAGTGAGATCACACCGAGGACCAACCAGGCGCGGGCGTCGTCGAGAGCGACGCCGGCGGCCAGCCACCACCACAGGGCGAGGTAGGGCGGCAGCACGCTCCAGTAGGCGTCATAGAAACTCGAGTTGCGGTGCATCCGGCTCGCAACGAACACCACGAGCGTGGCGAGGACGTCGGCGATCAGTCCGTCGAGCCACAGCCAGCGGCTGTCCGGCCCCACCGCCAGCCACGCACTGGCGACGCCGAAAGCCACGACGTACGCCAGGACCACCCGGACCAGCGAGGCACGCCTGTTCATCCCCCGATACTAGAACACGTTCTAACAGCGGAGGTGCGCTTCAGCTCTGCTGCGCAGCGCGATGATGGGCGACCAGAGCTCGGACCGCCAGCGCAGCGAACTCGGGAACGCTGGGAGTCTGGGCGCCGTCGAGCACCTCGGCCCGATAGACCTCCCGATCCTCGTGGTACGCCGATGCAACCCACGGCTGATCTCGCAACGCCCTCACGATCGGGTCATCGTCCTCGTCCATGTCCAGGTCGAGGTAGGGCTTGAGGTCGTCGCCGACGGCGAGCACCCAGCCATCGGCATCCACCTCGACGTAGATCTCCTCCGCAAGCTCGCTGAAGGACGCGACACCGAGGTCGTCTTCGAGGTAACTCACCTGTGCCCACTCGGTCGGCACCTCGGCGACTGCCGCCGCGACGATCGGATCATCGAGCAGGTCGGCCAGACGGACATCGATCCGTCCGTCCTCCCCTTCGTCGTCCCTTTCGTCCTCGTCGTCAGCATCGACCACCCGAGCAGATGCATCGAATGGCACGCTGGCCGGGGCGGGCGTGCGGAGCATGAAGACGAGCCCGAGTGCGTTGATGACGAACAGCACCACGCCGACCCAGAACATGGAGCCGCGCTCGTCGGCACTGGTCGCCAGCAGGACCGCCAGCGCCACCAGCACGAACAGGCGCAACCACGCGGAACGCGTCCACCTCACAGCCGAGTCCACAACCTGTTCCCCTCGTTCCGCGCGGCCGGGCATCGGCCGATCACGGGCCCCACCCTAGGGCTGGTGGTGGCGACTCCACCCGTTGCCCGCACGTCGCAGCGTGCGGGGAGCAGCGTTCAGGGACTCGGGTCGATGTCGTCGCGGTGCGGCCCCCGCTTCGCCTCGTACATGCGGGCGTCCGCAAGTCGTAGCAACTCGTCCGCACTTCGACCCTCAACCCCGATCGCCGCGGAACCGACGCTGACCCCGACCGGAGCGTGCAGCGCGAACGGGTGCGCGTCGAGGACGTCCTGAACGCGCGCACGCAGCCGCTCGGCGATCGCGGCGTGCTCGGCATGCTCAGCGACCCGGACGACGAGGACGAACTCGTCACCACCGACCCGTGCGACGGTGTCCTCGGACCGGACCGCAGTCGTCAGCGCGTCTGCCACCGCGCACAGCACGCTGTCACCCGCAGCATGGCCGAGCTCGTCGTTGACCTTCTTGAATCCGTCGAGGTCGAGCATCACCAGGGCGTGGGGAGAGCGTCCCGGCGCCGAGGCCGCGGCCAGTGCCTCGTGGAGCGCGATCCGGATCGCGACTCCGGTCAGTGGGTCGAGCCGGGCCTGGGCCCGCAGGCGCGCCTGCTCCTCGCGGTGGGGCGTGACGTCGAGGAGGGCATGCATCCGCATGGGCTGACCGTCCGGTCCCGCCAGCTCGCGGACCTGCACCTCCACGAGCCGGACGGCGCCCGAGCGGGTGACCAGCGTGGCGGTGAATGCCCCTCCGTCGCTGGCCGGCTGATCCCTGGTCGTCAGCCAGCTGCCCACGGTCTGGTCCTTCAACGACTCGACAGGGACACCGAGCAGCGCGGCAGCGGCGGCATTGGCCTGGTGCACACAGTCGTCGGTGTCGCTCACGAGCACCGGCGTCGGGATCGCCTCGAGGACCGATGTCAGCCAGACGTTGGCACGTCGCAGATCGGTCTTGAGACGTCGGCGACGCGCGTCGTTGACCAGCCACACCACGACCAGCACGAAGCCCGCACCGATGGCCAGTCCGATCAGGATCGGGTCGACGCCATCGACGTGCCCCACAGCGGTGTCCCGATCCTGTTCGACCAGGAGCCAGCCGCCCACGGACGGTATCGCGCTGACAGCCCACAACGGACCCGTATCGGCGTCCCCATCGCTGGCGCCGTCGGCGCCGCGAAGCCGCGGGTCGCGGCTGCGAGAGCCGACGTCACCAGCGGAAGCGGCCATCTTCGTCCCGTGGCGGTCGACCACCGTCACGCTCACATCGTGCTCCCGGAACAGAGCAAGCATCTCGTCCTGGAGTTCCGACAGCGCCATCGTCGCCCCGATGTAGCCGCGGATCGTGCCGTCCAGTTCGCGGACCGCAGCAACGACCGCGACCGCCCAGGTCCGCTCGGCGGTCATCAGCTGGTAGGCGGGCGAGATGTGGGCAGCATTCGATGCCGTGGCGGGCGCATACCACTCACGGTGGGCGAAACTCTTGCCGATCACATCCGGTCGACGTTGCGCCGGAAGGACGTCGATCATGACCCCTTCGGCGTCGTACAGCGAGGTGTTGAAGGTTGCCGAGGTCGTCGTACCGAGTGCTTCGAGGGCGAGATCCATCCCCTGCTGGTCGCGGGTGACCACTGCGTCGCGAACGCTTGTGCTGCGGCTGAAAGCCGTCACCACGTCTCGCAATCCACCCAGTCTGGCGTCGACGTCGCGCGCTGCCACGGAGTCGATGGTGGTCAGCCGTTCTTGTGCTGCAGCGTTCAACGAGGCATGCGTGTCGGCGTGAGAAAGAGTGGCGAGCACCGCGATGCTGACAAGGACCAGCGCCACCAGCGTCGCCAGCACGGCAGGCGCGTAACGCTCCCGCCACGAGGCGACCGGGCTGGTGGCGTCTGACGTGAGGATCGGCACTGCTGCCCGGTCGACCGGATGCGCCAGGGACTCGGGAGCGCGGCCTGTGCGGAGCAGGTCCACCAGTGCGTCGGCATCCAGCGGTCGACTCATCAAGAAGCCCTGCCCGAACGGGCAGCCCAGCCGACGCAGCGCTGTGACGTGTTGCGGCCGTTCGATCCCCTCGGCGACGACGTGCACGCCCAACGAGAGGCAGAACCTGACGAGCGACTCGGCCATCCGCTCGTGGGGCCCACCGGAGCCGAGGAACTGCACGAACGACCGGTCGATCTTCACGCCGTCGACGCGGAACCGGCGCAGGTAGTCGAAACTCGCGTTGCCCGTTCCGAAGTCATCGAGGGTGACGTTGCAACCCATGGCTGCAAGTTCTGCGAGCACCTGTTCGTGACCCTGCCCGGTCCGCGAGAGCACGGTCTCGGTCAACTCCACGATCACGGCTTCCAGCGGCAGGTCAGCCGCGGCGCTCGCCTCCTGGAAGCGCCCGATCAGCGCAGGGTCGTCCAGGTCCGCTGGGGACAGGTTCACGGCCAGACACAGCCGGTCTCCGGCCGGCAGTCGCCGGCACTGCGCCACGTGGCGGGCTGCCTCCGTCAGCACGATCCGATCGAGTTCCACGACAAGTCCGGACTCCTCGAGCGGATCGAGGAAGGCGGCCGGCTCGATCAGCTCACCGCTCTCGTCCCGGAGTCGCGCGAGGGCCTCCACCGCCACCATCTCGCCGGTACGCAGGTCATAGCAGGGCTGGTAGTGGACGACCACGTCGCCGCGGGCGAGGATGTGCGCGATCTGCTCGACAGTCAGGACCCGGACGGCACCGGATGCCATGGCGTCCTCGCTTCCGGGCTCCGCACGCTCACTCGCCACGAACGGAGCGACCCTGCGCTTCCATCCTATGAGCAGCCCGCTTCCGCGGGAGCAGAACCTTCAGTTTCGACCGCGGCCCCTGCCGCGGGCGCACATGGAGTGAGGCGATGCGGGCGATGCCCGCCCGCCTCCTGGACCTCTTGGCGGTACCCGCCCTGCCTGGGCCAACCGGGTCAAGGGCGTTTCACAGCCCCTGGCGAATGTTGCCGGCCCGCCGGCCCCGGGCTACTCCCACTCGATGGTGCCCGGGGGCTTGGAGGTGATGTCGACCGTCACCCGGTTGACCTCGGCCACCTCGTTGGTGATCCGGGTCGAGATCTTCTCGAGCACGTCGTAGGGCAGGCGCGCCCAGTCGGCGGTCATGGCGTCCTCGGAGGTGACCGGCCGCAGGACCACCGGGTGGCCGTAGGTCCGGCCATCCCCTTGTACGCCGACGGAGCGGACGTCCGCGAGCAGCACGACCGGCATCTGCCAGATGTCCGCGTCGAGGCCGGCGGCGGTCATCTCCTCGCGGGCGATGGCGTCGGCCTCGCGCAGGATGTCGAGGCGCTCGCGGGTGACCTCGCCGATGATCCGGATGCCGAGGCCCGGACCCGGGAACGGTTGGCGCTGCACGATCACGTTGGGCAGGCCGAGCTGGGCACCGACGGCCCGGACCTCGTCCTTGAAGAGCTCGCGCAACGGCTCAACGAGCTCGAACTCGAGGTCCTCGGGAAGGCCGCCGACGTTGTGGTGCGACTTGATGGTCGACGTACCGGCACCGTGGCCGGACTCGACGATGTCGGGGTAGAGGGTGCCCTGGACCAGGAAGCCGACCTTCGTGCCCTCGGGGGCGTCCTTGATGACCTCGAGCTCAGCACCTTCGAAGGCGCGGATGAACTCGCGGCCGATGATCTTGCGCTTGGCCTCCGGCTCCGACGTGCCGGCCAACGCGTCGAGGAACTGCTTCTCGGCGTCGACGATCACCAGCTTGGCGCCGGTGGCGGCGACGAAGTCCCGCTCGATCTGCTCGGTCTCACCCTTGCGCATCAGGCCGTGGTCGACGTACACGCAGGTGAGCCGGTCGCCGATCGCCTTCTGCACGATGGCGGCGGCAACGGCCGAGTCGACTCCACCGGACAGACCGCAGATGGCACGTCCATCGGGGCCGATCTGCTCGCGAATGCGTGCGATCTGCTCGTCGGCGATGTTGCCGATCGTCCAGGTCTCGCGGCAGCCCGCGATGTCCCACAAGAAGTGCTCGAGGATCCGCTGCCCGTGCTCGGAGTGCAGGACCTCCGGGTGCCACTGCACACCGGCGAGCCCACGGTCGACGTCCTCGAACGCAGCGACCGGGGTGACCTCGGTGGAGGCGAGAACGGTGAAGCCATCGGGCGCCGCGGAGACCGAGTCACCGTGCGACATCCACGCGTTGTGCTCGGTCGGTACGCCGGCCAGCAGGGTGCCCGGCTGATGAGTCGTCACCCGGGTGCGGCCGTACTCGCGCGCTCCGGTGGCGGACACCGTTCCGCCGAGATGGGCAGCCATCAGCTGGAAGCCGTAGCACATGCCGAAGACAGCCGGACCCGACGTGAAGATCGACGCGTCGATCGCCGGAGCGCCGTCCGCGTAGACCGACGACGGTCCGCCCGACAGGATGATCGCCTTCGGGTTGCGGGCCATCATCTCGGCCACCGGCATGGTGTGCGGAACGATCTCGGAATAGACCCGGGCCTCACGCACCCGGCGGGCGATCAACTGGGCGTACTGCGCCCCGAAGTCCACCACCAGGACCAGGTCGTGCTCGGGCTGCGTCTGCTCGGCCGTCATGGCCGAATCGTATCGGGGCGCCGCGCTCGCGTCGTACCCGGCAAATGGGTCGTGGATCCGATCGCACGACAACCCGATTGCGGGGTACGACGGGCTACCCCGCCCCACGCCGGAGCCAGATCGATCGCTGACGCTCGTCCAATGCCTGGCGACGAGCGACACTCGACGTGTCGATCCACCAATCGGGCTGGTCCAACGTCCAGTGTCGGCGCCGATCGGGACGCTGCTCCTTGCGGCGATAGGCCGCGTCGAGACGTCGCTCGAAGCGGGTGAGGTCGTCGTGTCTGGCCGACATCATGGTCACCACCTCCAGGCCGAGGTCACGGCACAACGAGTCGCGATCGAGGTCGATCCGGCGGTGGCGTTCACCGAGATGGACGACGCCGTCATATTCGCCCAGGACGCCTGTCATCGGGTCGATGAGGTCGGGGGTCAGCAGATGACGCCCCGCGAGGTCGAAGATCGGTCGATTGGTGAGCAGACGAACGGGATGCCGCGCGATCCAGAGCAGGCGCATCCGCACCTCCTGCGGCGACCAGGCGTTCTCGTCGGCGAGCTCGAGTGCTTCACGGAACCGGCAGATGCCGGGTCGGGCACCCAAGCCACGGGCATACCGTGTCAACCGCGCGAGGTCGGTGAGGTCGTTCGCACAGGCCATGTCGATGACCCGAACCGCTGCGAGCACGGAGCCCGCTCGACACGCCTCAAACGCCACCGCGCGTTCGACCCGGGTGACCGGGAGACCATGGACGCTCTCGATGTCGGCCTCGAAGTGCCAGTCCTCGGTCAACTCGACGCCGGGGCGCGGCCGCACTCCGCGAGTGCTCAGCGCGACCGGAACGTCCAGCCGGGTCCGGCCGTCAGCCGCCAGGCCTTCGAACCACCGTGTCGAGCGCCACCCGAGCGCTGCCCAACCCGTGAGCGCCGCATCCGCCGGCAGGCCGGCGAGCGCCTCGACCAGTCGCTGGTCCAGCCCGGTCCCGTCGACGTCGCTCGGGACGTGCCACCCCGGAGCGACCCGACGCCACTGCGGCCCGCGCGCCTGCCCAGGGGTGGGCCCGGACCGTCCCGACGGGTCGACGTGACGGGGCAGCACGATGCCCGACCGGGTCACCACGTGAGGAAACATCCCCCGATCGTGCTCCTGATCGGAGTCTCATTGAATCGTCTATCCACAGGCCCGAAGCGGCGCCTGTCGCACCCGGCAATCGGGTCGTGGATCGGGCCTGCCGACGACCCGATTGCCGGGTACGTCGGCCCAGCGCGGCCACCGCAAAAACGCACCAGGGCCCGGCCGGGGAGGGAGGGTGGCCGGGCCCTGATCGTCCACGCAGCTGATGGACAGTGCTTGGACCGAGACCGGGCTTCGGGAGGGAGCGTGATTCCCGGTCTCGAGGAGTTCAACGAGGTCCGGCGAGGGGGGTTACGCCGCGTCCGAACAACTTTTTCGTCAGCTGACCCCGACGATGGGGAGCCTCAGCGCAGCAGGCGCGCCGTCCGGGACGACCGGCGCCTGCGGGGCCACCGGATCGATCCGCTCGTACGCCGACCCGAGGTCGGGGCGCGCGTCCGCCTGACCCTTGTTGGGCCAGTAGGCCATCGCCCGCTCCGCCTGGGCCGTGATGGTGAGCGACGGGTTGACGCCGAGGTTGGCGGAGATCGTCGAGCCGTCGACGATGTGCAGGCCGGGGTGCCCGAAGACGCGTTGATAGCCGTCCACGACGCCGGAGTCCGCGCTGTCGCCGATGGTGCAGCCACCGATGAAGTGGGCCGTGAGCGGCCGGTTGAAGGGCTCACCGATCGTCCCGCCGGCGGTACCACCACCCATCGCAGCCGCCATCCGGCGGACGGCGTCGTTGGCGGCGGGGATCCAGGTCGGGTTCGGCTCGCCGTGGCCCTGCTTGGACGACAGGATCCATTTGCCGGCGACCCGCTTGGGGAAGGTGGTGATCGAGTTGTCGACCGACTGCATGACCAGCGCGATCACGACCCGCTCGGACCAGTGCTTGACGTCATAGAGGTCGCGGACCCGGCGCCGCTCCTTCCACAACTCCTTGAGCCACACCTTCCACCGCGGGTCGGGGCCGTCCCCGTCGGTGAGCACGGTCTGCATCAGCGACATCGCGTTGCTGCCCTTGCCGTAGCGCACCGGCTCGATGTGCGTGTGCTCGTCGGGATGCCAGGACGAGGTGATCGCAACACCTTCGGTGTAGTCGACGTCTGCGCCCTGCGGTGCGATCGCACCGAGGATCGACTCGGAGTTGGTGCGCGTCAGGTGGCCCAGCCGATCGGAGACGTTCGGCAGGTCGCCCTCCGCCTTGAGCCGGTGCAGCAACTTCTGGGTGCCGAGAGCCGCAGCCGAGAAGATCACCTGCTGAGCGGTGAAGGTCTTGGTCGCCGTACGTCGGGACAGCTTGGCCTTCGTCCAGCGGGTGTCGACCCGGTAGCCACCTCCGGCGAGCGGACGGACCCGGGTCACGGTGGTGAGCGGGTGGACCTCGGCGCCGTTCTGCTCGGCGAGGTAGAGGT
Source organism: Nocardioides sp. (assembly GCA_030145945.1). Classification (GTDB taxonomy): domain Bacteria; phylum Actinomycetota; class Actinomycetes; order Propionibacteriales; family Nocardioidaceae; genus Nocardioides. The sequence goes on along the minus strand of JASLDK010000428.1, from coordinate 7,918 downwards.
AGTTCTTGACCAGGGTGTTCTTCGCGTTGTGGCGACACCCGGTCATGCACTCGCCGCAGTTGGTGCAGGTGTTGCGGCGCGGGCCCGCACCGCCGAAGTAGGGGTCCTCCACCGGCGCACCGGGGGTCTGGTCAGGTCCGCCGAAGAAGACCCCGACGGGGGTGTGGTGGAAGGTGTCGCCGACACCCATCTCCTCGGCGACCTTCTTCATCACCTCGTCGGAAGGCGTCATCCGCGGGTATTCGACCACCCCGAGCATCCGCTTCGCCTGGCTGTAGTAAGGAGCGAGCTCGGCCTTCCAGTCGGTGATGTGCGACCAGGACGGATCGTTGTAGAACGGCTCGAGGGGCTCGTAGAGCGTGTTGGCGTAGACGAGGGAGCCGCCACCGACACCCGCGCCGGCGAGGATCAGACAGTCCTTGACCATGTCGATGCGCTGGATGCCGTAGCACCCCGCCGACGGCGCGTAGAGGTACTTCTTGAGGTCCCACGAGTTGTCAGCGAAGTCCTCGTCACTGAACCGTGCCCCGGCCTCCAGCACGCCGACCTTGTAGCCCTTCTCCGTGAGCCGGAGCGCGGAGACGGAGCCGCCGAAGCCGGAGCCGATGATCAGGACGTCATAGTCGAAGTCGGTCATGGAGGTCAGGCCCGTCCCATCTTGTCCATCAGACGCAATGACGCGGTCATGAACTTGGCGTAGCCCTCGTCGGACATCCCGAGCATCGGCGCGAACCGGGTCAGCCGCTGGGTGGCGACGGACTGGGTCTCGGTGTAGCGGTGGATCCCCTCGGCGCCCTGGCGACGGCCCATGCCGGACTCGCGCATGCCGCCCATGGGGGCGTCCAGGCTGGCGAAGGTCGCACCGAACGCCTCGTTGACGTTGACCGTGCCGCACTTGATCTGACGGGCGATGGCGCGACCCCGCACGGTGTCGCGGGTGTAGATCGAGCCGTTGAGTCCGTATTCGCCATCGTTGGCGCGGGCGATCGCGTCGGCCTCGTCGTGGAAACGGTAGATCGAGATGACCGGTCCGAAGGTCTCGTTGCCGAAGCAGGTCATCTCGGGCGTGACGCCCTCGAGGATGGTGGGCTCGTAGTAGTAGGGCGCCAGGTCGGGGCGCGCCTTGCCACCGGCGAGCACCCGTGCACCCTTGGCGCGGGCGTCCTCGACGTGGGCGGACACGGTCTCGAGCTGGTCGGCGGAGATCAGCGTGCCCATGTCGGCGTCCCAGTCCATGGTGGCGCCGAGGCTCATCGCCTTCGTGCGAGCGACGAAGCGCTCGACGAAGCGGTCGTAGACCTGGTCGGCGACGAACATCCGCTCGGTGGAGACACAGAGCTGACCGGCATTGGAGAAGCAGGCACGCACGGCCCCCTCGGCGGCGCGCTCGATGTCGGCATCACGCAGCACGAGGATGGGGTTCTTGCCGCCGAGCTCGAGCGAGCAGCCGATCAGCCGCTCAGCGGCCTGCTTCGCGATGATCTTGCCGGTCGCGGTGGAGCCGGTGAAGCAGATGTAGTCGGAGCGCTGGATGATCGGCGTGCCGAGCTCGCGACCGGGACCCGCGACGACCTGCCACAGGTCACGCGGGAAGCCCGCCTCCTCCAGCATCTGCGCGCCCAGTAGGGCGGACAGCATGGTCTGAGCGTCCGGCTTGGTGACCACGGCGTTGCCGGCGAGCAGAGCCGGGAGGCCGTCGCACAGCGCCATCGTGAAGGGGTAGTTCCACGGCGAGATGATGCCGACGACGCCCTTCGGAACGCGGTTGAGCTCGACCCGCGTCAGGACGGGTACGACACCCGGTCGGCGCTCGGTGTCGAGGTGCTGGTGCGCGGTGCGGGCGTAGTAGCGCGCGGTCAACGCGATGTGCAGCGGCTCGTCGAAGGCGTGCTTGCGGGCCTTGCCCGACTCGAGCTGGATCAGGTCCATGATCTCGGCCTGCCGGTCGAGCACGATGTCGTGCAACCGGTGCAGGATACGGGCCCGCTCGTCGATGGAGACCCGCGCCCAGGCTGCCTGCGCGACCCGCGCCCGGCGGAACGCCTCGGCGACGTCGTCGGTGCTCGACTGCGGGATGTTGGCGACGGGAGCGCCGTTGATCGGCGAGTGGACCTGCGTCGTGGCTCCGGTCGTCGCGAGGATGCGGTCGGTCAGCCGGGCGACATACTCCGGCTCGAGGGCGTACGACGCCCGCGGGTCGTGCTCGGGATCCTTGGGGCCGTCGACGGCCGGGCCGCCCGTGGACTCGGAGCCGCCGGGACCGGAAATCGCTTCGCTCATGACCCGAGATTAGGCGCTCGGAGCAATCCGTGGCTACCGATCGGTAACGGATGTGCTGCTTTACACACTCCCCCACAGTGTCAAGAGCCGAGACAGTGCTCCTCCCGCTCGTCTATCGTCCAACCATGATCTGGCACCGGACGCTCGGGTGGGAGCTCAACGCGCTCTTCATGCTCACGATCGCGGTGGCGATCGCGAGCCTGGTGCGCTCCGAGGCGCTGCTCTTCCTCACCCTCGGTGTCGTGAGCGTCGCGGGTCCACTCGCCTTGGTCTCGTTCCTGGTCCGGCTCTGCGCCGGCATCCTGGCCGAGACCCGCGGTCGCCGGGCCCAGCAGGCCCGGCGACGCCAGACTCAGCTCGGCAACGGCAGGTAGATCGACTTCGCCTCGGTGTACTGGGCCAACCCCTCCGGCCCGAACTCACGACCGAGCCCGGAGGCCTTGAAACCGCCGAAGGGAGCGGCGAAGTCCATCGTGTAGGTGTTCACGCCGTACGTCCCGGTGCGGACACCACGAGCGACTTCGAGGCCGCGTTCGACGTCCGCGGTCCACACGGTGCCGGCCAGGCCGTACTCCGAGTCATTGGCGATCCGGACCGCGTCCGCGACGTCGTCGTACGCGATCACGGACAGCACCGGACCGAAGATCTCCTCCTGCGCGATCCGCATCCGGTTGTCGACTCCGGCGAAGACCGTGGGGCGGACGTACCAACCACGGTCCAGCCCGTCGGGGAGGCCCTCGCCGCCGGTCAGGAGCCGGGCACCCTCCTCCTGGCCGATCCTGATGTACGACGCCACCCGCTCCTGCTGGCGTTGCGCGACCATCGGGCCGATCTCGGTGGCGGGGTCGAGCGGGTCGCCCACCACCATGGAGCCGATCGCCGCGGCGAGCGCGGTCGAGAACTCGTCATGGCGCTCACGGGAGACGAGGACCCGGGTCTGGGCGACGCAGGCCTGGCCGGAGTTCATCACGCCGAGGAACTTCAGGCCCTCGATCGCGGCGGTCTGGTCGGCGTCGTCGAGGATGATCGCGGCCGACTTGCCGCCGAGCTCCAGCGAGACCCGCTTGAGCTGCTCACCGCAGATCGCGCCGATCTTGCGTCCCGCCGCCGTCGAGCCGGTGAACGCGACCTTGTCGACGCCGGGGTGGCGGACCAGGTGCTCACCGACCTCACGACCGCCGGCCACGATCGAGACGACTCCCTCGGGGACACCCGCCTCGACGAGGAGTTCGGCAAGGAGGTAGGCGTCGAGCGGGGTCTCCGGCGCGGGCTTCACGACGACCGTGCACCCCGTCAGCAGGGCCGGGATCACCTTCGACAGGATCGTGAACTGCGGGACGTTCCACGGCGGGATGGCGGCGACGACGCCCACCGGCTCATGGCGTACGACGACATCCGCGCCGAGCACGCCACTGCGACGCTCCTCCCACGGGAAGTCGCGGGCGATGCCGAGGAAGGCCTCGATCTGCATCCATGGCGCGGGAGCCTGGGCGAGCGAGCTGAAAGCGATCGGCGAGCCCATCTCGGTGGAGATGAGGTGGGCCATGTCGTCGAGGCGGGCGGCGTACAGGCCCGACAGGTTCTGCACCACGTCGATCCGCTCCTGCGGCGACATCCGCGGCCACGGGCCCTCGTCGAAGGCCTTGCGAGCCGCCGCCACGGCGGCGTCGATGTCGGCCGTCGAGCCCTCGGGGACCCGGGCGACGACCTCCTCCGAATGCGGGGAGACGACCTCGAGGAGGGCGTCGGTGGCGGGCTTTGTCCACGTGCCGCCGATGAAGAGGGCGTCGCGGTCGAGAGCGGTCATGATGTCTCCAAGTCATGGGGGGCGAGGTCGAACCAGTCGTTGAATCCGGAGGGCTCGTGGCGCCCGAGCACGCCGTGCTCGAACAGCCCCCAGCCTTCCGACCCGTCGGGGCAGCCGGCGCCGGGGCCGGAGATCGTGGCGCGGCCGACGTGGTCGATCACGCCGAACATCACCCGGCCCGCGACGGCCGGGTCGTTGAGGTCATAGGTGACCCGCTCGGTGAAGTCAGCGCCCTTCCACATGCCGTGGCTCCAGTCGGAGTCGCCGCCGTAGCCACCGCCGACGTGGATCGGCGTCGCGAGCAGCGACTCGACCTCGAGCACGAGCTCCTTGCCCTGCGGGGTGGTGCACACGATGGTCGCGCCGGTCGGGACACGGGTGCCCGGTTCGTAGCGAACCTGCACCCGCGGCCAACCGAGCTGTTCGACCCGGCCGTCCTTCCAGACCCGCGTGCAGTCGTTGAGGGTCCGGAAGCCGTCCGGGGTCTCCTGGATGATCAGCACCACGCAGAAGTCGTCGAAGCGCATCGGGACGTAGAGCCACCACATCCCCTCGAACGCCGGATCAGCGGGCTTGCCCGCAGGAGCGGCCTCCCCCACCGGCCGGATCCCCCACGAGCGGTCCCGCGAGCCGACCCACCGGTCTGGCGTCACCGCGATGTCGGTGCCGTCGACACTGATGCCCCCCTCCCACGAGCCGAGTTGCGCGAACCGCTGCGCGTCGAGCGTCGTACCGCTGCCCTGACGCATGACGTGCGGCAACTCCTGGACGACCGGGAAGGAGCCCTCCCAGGTCAGGTCCATCGCGATGCCCTCGGTCTCCTCGAGGACCAGGCGCAACCTCTGCAGCGGCTCGATCACCTCAACGCGATAGTTGCCGACCTGCTGGGCCATCCTGTCAGCGCCGCGTGGGTCGGCGGCGTCGCCCAGGTGGAGGGCGGTGTGCTCGGTGCCGCCGGTCGGGCTGGCGCCACGGCGGCCGAGCAGGACGAAGGCGTCCTTGGTGCCGAGATTGGGATAGAAGCCCAGTCCGGTGATCAGGAACAGGTCGCCCGTGCGGTCGTGGGCGTTGAGATAGCAGCGGTCATAGAAGTTGCGGTCGCTGCTGCCCGCCCAGGCGACCGGGCGCGGGAGCTGGTGGATCGGGTATTCGTCGAGCGGGCCGAGGCCGTAGTATTCGCCGTGCAGCTGGTGATCCGGGGTCTGCTGATTCATGCGCCGACCTCCTCGAGGAGTCGCTCGAACAACGGACGGTGGTGGAACACGGACTCCGGATCCTCGGGCCGCTCGATCTCCCCGAAGTGGATCTGGCGCGCGCTGGTGCGCAGGAAGACGCAGCCCCACAGGACCGCGGCGTGCAGCAGGTGCCAGGTCAGGTCGCCGAGCTCGACGCCGGTCAGTTCGGCGTACGTCGTCGTCACGTCCTCGGGCCGCAGGAAGTCCGGCATGCCGGGCAGGCCGAGCATGGTCGTGATCTCCTGGAAAACCTGGTGGGCGAAGACCATCCAGGCGACGTCCATCTCGCGGGGGCCGAGGGTCGCCATCTCCCAGTCGAGGACAGCGACCGGGGCGAAGTCGCGATACATCATGTTGCCGATCCGGGAGTCGCCCCAGACCAGGACGGGCTCGCCCTCGGGCGGGAGGTTGGCCTCCAGCCAGGCGATCCCGCGCTCGATCAGCGCAGAGCGCGGCGAGGGTTCGTTGGTGGTGATCGCGTAGTCGTACCAGGCGCGGGTCTTGGCGATGTTGCGGGCGAGCGGTGTCGCGCCCTCGTGTCCGGTGACGGCCGGGTCGAGGAAGCCGAAGGTCGTGGCTGCGTCGGGGATCGCATGCAGGCGGGCGAGGACATCGACGCTGGCCCGTTGCAGTTGGCGTTGCTGCTCGGGCGAGGCGTCGAAGAGCCAGTTGTCGCCGAACGGATAGGGCAGCACGTCGGGAGGCACCGCGCCGTCGAGCCGCTCCATCAGGAAGAACGGCGTGCCCAGCACGTCGCCGGTCGGCTCGTTGAGGCCGAGCGGCGGGACCGGTACGCCGGCCAGCTGACCCGCCAGACGCATCGCGTCGTACTGGTCGGTGAGCCGGTATTCGGCGAACACCGGGAGATCGGCTTCAGCCGGGGCGACGCGGGCGACGTACTCCTTCGTGCTCCGGTGGCCCTGCTCGGTGGAGGTGATCGCGAGCAGGACGGTCTCGCTCGACATGCCGTTGGTCTGGATGCCGTCGTGGAGGACGACCTCGGGCTCGGAGCCCTCGGGAAGGACCCGGGCGAGCCAGTCGGTGAGCCGCGTGCGCATGTCGTCCGCATCCCGACTCGACCGTTGCAGGGTCATGTCAGCGGGTAGGGCCTCGGTCATGGCGAACCTCCTGGGCAAGCAGCCTATCTAGAACGTGTTCTAAGTCTCACTGAAGCGTTACGGTACCCTCGGTATCGAAAGAGGGGAAGAGGTCATGGGGACAAACCTTTCCGGACGTACGACGACCGGACGCCCGCGCGACCCGCGGATCGAACAGGCCGCCCTGGACGCCGTCCGCGGACTCCTCGCCGAGGGCGGGTACGCCGCAGTCACCGGCACCGCCGTCGCCCGACGCGCAGGGACGACGAAGGCCGCCCTCTATCGGCGCTGGACCGCACTCCCCCACCTCGTCCACGAGGCCGCGTTCCCCAGCGAGCTCGCACTCGACATGCACCTCGGCGGCTCGCTCGCGGACGATGTCGCCGGCATCGTCCGCGGCGCGCGGGACGCGCTCTGCTCCCCCGTCGGCGCGGCCGCACTGCCCGCACTGCTCGCCGAGATCGCCACCTGGCCCGACCTCCACGCGGCCATGCTGGAGCGCTTCGCCGGGTCCTTCGCCGCCATCGACGAGCGCCTGTCGGCCGCGGTCGCCGCGGGAGAGGCGCACGCCGAGGCGCGGGCCGACGACCTCATCCAGACGACGATCGGCACCATCATCGCCGCAGTGCTGCTCACCCCCGGACAGCTCGACGACGCGTGGGCAGACCGGCTCACCGCCAGTCTGGTGCGCAGCCTGCGTCCCTGACCAAGCCCTGACCTGCGACCCTCGCGATCAGTGGGCGACGACCTCGACCCGCTGGAACTCCTTGAGCTCGGTGTAGCCCGTGGTCGCCATCGACCGCTTGAGCGCACCGACCAGGTTCATCGTGCCGTCGGCGACGCGGGAAGGCCCGAACAGGATCTCCTCGATCGTGCCGACCTGCTCGAACCGGACACGCTCGCCGCGCGGGAGGTCCGCGTGGTGCGCCTCAGCTCCCCAGTGGAAGCCGCGGCCGGGGGCGTCGGTGGCGCGGGCGAAGGGCGAGCCGACCATCACGGCGTCGGCGCCGCAGGCGATGGCCTTGGCGAGGTCACCGGAGGTGCCGATGGAGCCGTCGGCGATGACGTGGACGTAGCGGCCGCCCGACTCGTCGAGGTAGTCGCGGCGCGCCGCGGCGACGTCGGCGACGGCGGAGGCCATCGGGACGGAGATGCCGAGGACCGTGCGGGTCGTGTGGGCGGCACCGCCACCGAAGCCCACGAGCACGCCGGCCGCGCCGGTCCGCATCAGGTGCAGGGCCGCCTGGTGGGTGGCGCACCCGCCGACGATGACCGGGACGTCGAGCTCGTAGATGAACTCCTTGAGGTTCAGCGGCTCGGCCTGGCCCGACACGTGCTCCGCCGACACGGTCGTGCCGCGGATGACGAACAGGTCGACGCCGGCGTCGGTCACCGTCTTCGCGAACTCCTTGGTCCGCTGCGGCGAGAGCGAGCCCGCCACCGTCACGCCGGACTCGCGCACCTCACGCAGCCGCTCGGCGATCAGCTCGGCCTTGATC
>JASLDK010000034.1 GCA_030145945.1 Nocardioides sp. | reverse complement strand
GTTCGGCCGGCCCGACAACGCCGTCGTCGTCCTGGCCGCCGACGGCGGGGTCACCGACGTGCCGACCGGCAGCAAGGACGCCGTCGCGGCGGCCATCTGGACCGCGGTCACCGCCCGGCTGCCGGTGCCCGGCTGAGCGCGCCGCCGGCCCGACCCGGTCGACACGCTTGTACCGTCGGCCCCGACGCACCCCTACCCGAGGAGATCCGCGTGGCTCGCCGCCTCTTCACCTCCGAGTCGGTCACCGAGGGCCACCCGGACAAGATCGCCGACCAGATCAGCGACGCGATCCTCGACGCGATGCTGGCGCAGGACCCGCGCAGCCGGGTCGCCGTCGAGACGCTGATCACCACCGGCCAGGTGCACGTGGCCGGCGAGGTCACCACCGAGGGCTACGTCGACATCCCCTCGATCGTGCGCGAGACGATCCTCGGCATCGGCTACGACTCCTCGCGCAAGGGCTTCGACGGCGCCTCGTGCGGGGTGAGCGTGTCGATCGGCTCGCAGTCGCCCGACATCGCCCAGGGCGTCGACACCGCCTACGAGGCCCGCACCCGGGGGATCTCCGAGGAGCAGGCCGTCGAGGACGCGATCGCGCGCCAGGGCGCCGGTGACCAGGGGCTGATGTTCGGCTACGCGACGGACGAGACGCCCGAGCTCATGCCGCTGCCCATCGCGCTGGCGCACCGGCTGGCCCGCCGGCTCTCCGCGGTGCGCAAGGACGGCTCGGTGCCCTACCTGCGGCCCGACGGGAAGACCCAGGTGACCGTGGTCTACGAGGACGACCAGCCGGTCGGCGTCGAGACCGTGGTGGTCTCCTCCCAGCACGCCGAGGACATCTCGATCGAGCAGTTGCTGACGCCGGACGTCGAGGAGCTCGTGGTGCAGCCCGAACTGGCCGCGCTCGGCCTGCCGACCACCGGGCACCGGCTCCTGGTCAACCCGACCGGCAAGTTCGTCATCGGCGGCCCGATGGGCGACGCCGGCCTGACCGGCCGCAAGATCATCGTCGACACCTACGGCGGCATGGCCCGCCACGGCGGCGGCGCGTTCTCGGGCAAGGACCCGTCCAAGGTCGACCGGTCGGCGGCGTACGCCATGCGCTGGGTCGCCAAGAACATCGTCGCCGCGGGCCTGGCCCGCCGTGCCGAGGTTCAGGTCGCCTACGCGATCGGTGTCGCCAAGCCCGTCGGGGTCTTCGTGGAGACCTTCGGCACCGGTGTCGTTCCGGACGAGCAGATCCAGGCCGCCGTGCTCGAGGTCTTCGACCTGCGCCCGGCCGCCATCCTGCGCGACCTCGACCTGCGCCGCCCGATCTACGCCAAGACGGCCGCCTACGGCCACTTCGGCCGTGAGCTCCCCGAGTTCACCTGGGAGCGCACCGACCGTGCCGACGCGCTGAAGGCTGCCGTCGGAGTCTGATCCGCCGACCCGGCAGAAACTGTCCCGGGAAATGCGCCGACCCGGCAGAAAATGACGTCGCGAGATGTCATCTTCTGCCGGGTCGGCCTGTTTTGTGCGCTAGTTTCTGCCGGGTCGGCGATGGATCGGGGGCCGCTGGTAGAACTGCCGCCATGACCCCGACACCCGACGAGCCGGCCCTCGAGCTGCCCGGGCTCGTGCGGGACCGGGTCGCCGAGGGACGCGCCAAGGCGGCGCGGACGCGTGCCCGAAAGGTGGCTGAGGCGGAGGTCGCCGAGGTCGAGCCGGTGGCGAACGTGGTCCTCGATGTGCCGCTCGCCCACCTGGATCGCGTCTTCGACTACGCCGTTCCAGTGGCGATGGCTGAAGGAGCGCGGCCCGGCACCCGGGTCAAGGTCCGCTTCGGCGGGCAGGATGTCGACGGCTTCGTCGTGGGTCGTGGTGCGGCCTCGGAACACGAGGGTCGGCTCGCGCCCTTGCGACGGCTGGTGAGCGCCGAGCCCGTGCTCAGCCCGGCGGTTGCGACATTGTGCGAGCGCGTCGCCGAACGCTATGCCGGGGTCAGTTCCGACGTACGACGTCTCGCTGTCCCCCCACGGCACGCGAGCGTCGAGAAGGAGGCGACCGAGCCGGCACCACCGCTGCAGTACGACGCCAGCAGAGCCGATCGCGCCTGGGCTCCCTATCCCGCGGCCAGTGCCTTCCTCGGTCACCTGCGTGGCGGCGACGCGCCCCGGGCTGTGTGGGGTGCCGGGCCGGGCGAGGACTGGCCGCTCCTGCTGGCCCACCTCGCCGCAGCCGCCTTGGCTGCCGGTCGCGGCACGATCATCTGTCTGCCGGACCTTCGCGACGTCGCGCTCGTTGACGCCGCGCTGACCGAGTTGCTGGGGGCGGGACTGCATGTCGCGTTGCACGCCGATCCCGGACCGGCCCGGCGCTACCGCGACTTCCTCGCCGTCAGCCGCGGCGAGCGGCGGATCGTGATCGGCACCCGATCCGCCGCCTTCGCACCTGTGCGCGACCTGGGACTCGTCGTGATCTGGGACGACGGGGACGACCTGCACGCCGAGCCGCGGGCGCCCTACCCGCACCTGCGCGAGGTCTTGTTGCTGCGCTCGGAGTTGGAGCAGACCGCCGCGTTGATCGGAGGATTCGCTCGCTCCGTCGAGGCCCACCACCTGTTGCACACCGGTTGGGCCCAGGAGATCGCACTGCCGCGTCCGGTGCTGCGGGAGCGTGCCCTGATCGGCATCAGCGGAGCGACCGACGTGGCGATTGCCCGGGACCCGAGTGCCGGTGCGGCTCGCGTGCCACGGGAGGCGCACGATGCGATCAGGTGGGGCCTGGAGCGCGGCCCGGTGCTCGTGCAGACACCACGTTCCGGCTATGTGCTGCGGCTGGCCTGCGAGCGGTGCCGCACCCCGGCGCGCTGCCGGGCATGTTCGGGGCCGCTGGAGCTGACCGGTCCGACCACACCGCCGCGGTGTCGGTGGTGTGCGACTGAGGCGCCGGACTGGTCGTGTCCCGAGTGCGGTGCGACCGGTCTGCGGGCGCCGGTCGTCGGAGACGCTCGCACGGCGGACGAGCTGGGTCGCAGCTTTGCCAAGGTTCCTGTCGTCACCTCCTCCGGCGATCGGATCCGGGACCGGGTGGGGCCCGAGCCGCGCATCGTTGTCTCCACCCCCGGGGCGGAGCCGGTTGCTGATCAGGGCTATGCGGTCGTCGTGCTCCTCGACACCTGGTGGGCGCTCGGCTGGGACAGCATGCGTGCCTCCGAGGAGGCGCTGCGGCGCTGGTGCAATGCGATCGGCCTGGTTGCTCCCGGAGGTCGCGCACTCGCGGTCGGTGACCCGGCGGCGCCGACCTTGCAGGCACTGGTCCGCTGGGACCCCGCTGGTTTCGCGGCGCGCGAGGCGGAGGAGCGGTGGGAGGCGCGGTTGCCGCCCGCAGCCCGGGTCGCGACAGTGACCGGCGCGCCGGGGGCGTTGGACGACCTGCTCGCTCTCGTGGCACTGCCTGAGACGGCCGAGATCCTCGGGCCAGTGCCGACGGCCGATCCTGAAGTCGAGCGTCTCGTGCTGCGTGTCCCGCGCAGTCAGGGGAGGGCTCTCGCGCACGCGCTGGGGGAGGCCCAGCGGCTGCGCTCGGCGCGCAAGCTGGAGCCGGTGCGGATCCAGGTCGACCCGTGGGATCTGTGAAGTGGAGGGGCGCCGATAGGCTTCCCGGGTGGCGATTCGACCCATCCGACTCTTCGGCGACCCTGTCCTGCGCAAGCCCGCGATCGAGGTCGTCGACTTCGACTCCGAGCTGCGCCAGCTGGTCACCGACCTGACCGACACCATGCTCGACGCGCCCGGCGCGGGACTGGCTGCACCCCAGATCGGCGTCGGCCTGCGGGTGTTCACGTGGTACGTCGACGGCGAGGTCGGTCACCTCGTGAACCCGTCACTGGAGCTGTCGGCGGACACCCAGGACGGCCCGGAGGGCTGCCTGTCGCTGCCCGAACTGACCTACGACTGCCTGCGTGCGCTCTCCGTCGTCGCGTCCGGTTTCAACATGCACGGCGACCCGATCCGGGTCGAGGGGTCCGACCTGCTGGCGCGGGCGATCCAGCACGAGACCGACCACCTCGACGGGATCCTGTTCATCGACCGGCTCGACGACGCCGGCCGCAAGGCCGCGATGCGGGAGATCCGTGAGTCGGAGTGGTTCGGACTGGAGAAGCCGACGATCAGGCTCTCCCCGCACGCGACGGGAGGCTTCGGCCGATGACGTCGTTGCGCCTGGTCTTCGCCGGAACGCCCGAGGTCGCCGTCCCGGCCCTGAACGCGATCGCGGACTCACCTCACGAGTTGGTGGGTGTCGTCACCCGGCCGGATGCACCGTCGGGTCGTGGCCGCAAGCTGACGCCCAGCCCGGTCGCGCAGCGCGCCGCGGAGCTCGGGCTGCCCGTCCTCAAGCCGACGCACCCGCGCGACCCTGAGTTCCAGGAGGCACTGCGCGAGTTGCGCCCCGACTGCTGCCCGGTCGTCGCCTACGGGGCGTTGATCCCGCGCAGCGCACTCGACATCCCGCAGCACGGTTGGGTCAACCTGCACTTCTCGATGCTGCCGGCCTGGCGCGGTGCGGCACCCGTGCAGCATTCGATCTGGGCGGGCGACGAGTTCACGGGCGCAACGACCTTCCGGATCGTCGAAGCACTGGACGCCGGACCGACCTTCGGTGTGATGACCGAGCGAATCCGCCCGACTGACACCGCCGGTGACCTGCTCGGTCGACTGGCCGAGGGCGGGTCATCGTTGCTGGTGGCGACTCTTGACGGGATCGCCTCGGGCCAGATCGAGGCGCGCGAACAGCCTGCTGATGGCATCAGCCTGGCGCCGAAGATCTCCGTGGACGACGCGCGCGTCGACTGGTCCGAGCCAGCGGTCGGTGTCGACCGCAGGATTCGTGCCTGCACGCCTGGACCTGGTGCCTGGACGACGCTGGACGGGGACAGGGTCAAGCTCGGTCGCGTCGAGATCGTCGAGGGCGCCTCCGACCTCGCGCCGGGCGTCCTGCGGGTGGGCAAGAACGAGGTCCTGGTCGGCACCGCGTCCTCCGCGGTTCGGCTCACCGACCTCAAGGCCTTCGGCAAGAAGGAGATGCGGGCTGCGGACTGGGCTCGCGGGGTCCGACTGGCCGAGGATGCTGCGTTCGCGTGAGCCGTCCCCGCTCTCGTGACGGCCGCGGCCGACCGGCTCGCCCGGCGCGCCCGGCGCGCGTGGTTGATCCTGCACGCCTCGCAGCCTTCGACGTGCTCAAGGCGGTGCGCGTCGACGGTGGCTACGCCAACCTCCTGCTCCCCGCCGCCCTGACCCGGCATGGGCTGTCGGGCCGCGACGCGGCCTTCGCGACCGAGCTCGCCTCGGGAACGATCAGGCGTCAGGGCACGTACGACGCGATCCTGGCCGCCTGCATCGACCGGCCACTGCGGAAGGTCGAGGCCAAGATCCTCGACGCGTTGCGGCTGGGGACGCACCAGCTGCTGGCCATGCGGGTGCCCACCCATGCCGCGATCGATACGACCGTCACCCTGGTCCGGGTCAAGGTCAACCAGGGCGCCGCCGGGTTCTGCAATGCCGTGCTCCGCAAGGTGGCGGCACAGGAGCTCGATGCATGGCTCGCCCAGGTCGCCCCGGGCACTGATCGAAACGACCTCGCCGTCGCCCACAGCCATCCGCTGTGGGTGGTCACCGAGTTGGAGCGTGCTCTTCGCCCCCGCGCCGAGGAACTGCCGGATCTGCTGGCTGCTGACAACGTGCCGCCCCGGGTGACGTTGGTGGCTCGCCCCGGTCTTGCCGACCGCGACGAGCTCCCCGGTACGCCGACCCGGTGGTCGCCGTACGGCGTCGTGCTGGACGGCGGGGATCCGTCGTCGGTGCCGGCGGTCGCTGAGGGGCGGGCCGGCGTCCAGGACGAGGGCTCACAGCTCGTGGCGATCGCCGCGGCATCCGCCGCTGTCGAGGGGCGCGACGAGGTGTGGGTGGACCTGTGTGCGGGCCCTGGCGGCAAGGCGTCGCTGCTGGCTGCCCTCGCGGGCCAGCGTGGCGCGCGCCTGATCGCGGTCGAGCAGCACCACCACAGGGCAGCACTGGTCCGCCGTGCAGTCGGCACCACCCCCGATGTCCTGGTCGTGCAGGCGGACGGGACCCGCGCCCCTCTCGCTGACGATTCGGTGGATCGCCTGCTGCTCGACGCGCCGTGCACAGGACTCGGCGCGTTGCGGAGAAGGCCCGAGGCCCGCTGGCGTCGCACGCCGGCCGACGTCGTGGAGTTGGTGGCCCTCCAGCAGGCACTTCTGGACGATGCGGCACGGATCCTCCGACCGGGGGGCGCCTTGCTCTATGCGACTTGCTCGCCGTTGCTCGAGGAGACCTCCGAGGTGGTCACGGCGATCCTCGACCGGCACCGCGAGTTGCGTCTCGACGACGTCGGCGATGCGCTGGTCGGCGTACCGGAGGGGGAGGGCCCGCTGCCGGGAACGATGCAGCTGTGGCCGCACCGGCACGGCACCGACGCGATGTTCCTGGCCCTGCTCCGCAAGGCCTGAGCGCTCCGCGGCGACGGGAACAACCAAGGAAGGTTGACGGTTCAACCATCATGAAGAAGATCGGGTTCCTCTCGTTCGGCCACTGGTCACCGGGGCAGCACTCGCAGACCCGGACCGCCTCCGACGTCCTGCTCCAGTCGATCGACCTCGCGGTCGCGGCCGAGGAGCTCGGTGCGGACGGTGCCTACTTCCGGGTGCACCACTTCGCCCGTCAGCTCGCGAGCCCCTTCCCGCTGCTCGCAGCGATCGGTGCGCGAACCCGTCGCATCGAGATCGGCACGGGTGTCATCGACATGCGCTACGAGAACCCGATGTACATGCTGGAGGACGCCAGCGCTGCCGACCTGATCTCGGGCGGCCGACTGCAGCTCGGCATCTCGCGCGGGTCACCGGAGCAGGTCGTCGACGGGTGGCGCTACTTCGGCTACGCGCCCGCCGAGGGTGAGACCGAGGCAGACATGGCCCGCCGGCACACCGAGGTCTTCCTCGAGCTGTTGAAGGGCGAGGGCTTTGCCCAGCCGAGTCCGCGGCCGATGTTCGCCAACCCGCCGGGTCTGCTGCGTCTCGAGCCGCACTCGGAGGGTCTGCGCGACCGGATCTGGTGGGGCGCGGCGTCCAACGGCACCGCCCGCTGGGCTGCCGAGCTCGGCATGAACCTGATGAGCTCCACGCTCAAGGAGGACGAGAGCGGCCAGCCGTTCCACGTCCAGCAGGCCGACCAGATCCGCGTCTTCCGCGATGCCTGGGCT
>JASLDK010000368.1 GCA_030145945.1 Nocardioides sp. | reverse complement strand
GGGGCCACCCGCCAAATGGGCGTCGCCGAGCCGGATTCCCCCCCGTACGGGGGGCAGCCCCGCCCCCGTGCGGGGGTCACCGAAGGGGGTCGCAGGCAGGGGTCATTCCCGAACCCAGCCGACCCCCACCCAACGTCGCTTGCCGCCAGGCGACCGCCACCGAAGGAGTGGTCAACTGCGGGTCGTGTGGCGAGCTCGACAAGGCGACATGCTCGACCCATCGAGGGCTGCTCGACCCGTCCAAAACTAACGAGCCCCTCACCGCATGGGGTCGGTGAGGGGCTCTGCCGCATCGGTGCTCCCTCCGAAATACGACTGAGTCCACTTTAGCCGGTCGTTCCGAGCGGGCAAGCGCGTGCTTGAAGAATTCATCCGGTCGGTCATGGGTCCCCGGGACCAAGGTCCCGGTTGCCCGGTCCGTTCCGACCAGTTGGCGGGGCGCTGCAGCAGCGCTCGCCGGCCCGACGACCGCGTCAGGACTGGAGGTCTTCGAGGATCCGCAGGTTGTGTCGATGGGTGACGGTCTCGTAGCCGATGACGGTCACCCACGGAGCCAGCGCGAGCACCAACAGGCACCAGGGCAGGTCGACGTCGGCGGCGGCCATGAGGACGGGTACGACGACGAGGACGGCCGACAGGGCCAGTTGGATCAGGTGCAGCGGGTCGATGGTGCGGGTCAGCAGGGACGCGCCGGCGTAGAAGAGCGTGATGAACAGCCCCACCGGAATGGCGACGGCCAGCACGGTCGCGGTGCCGTTGAGGGTCGAGTCGCCGTCAAGGTAGTAGGCGCCGACGTGCAGTCCTGCGCCGACCGAGACGATCGCGCCGAACAGGGGGATGTGGCCGTAGCCGAACCCGAAGGACCGTTCACGGTGGTGGTGCAGGACGTCGGCCGCGGGGACGACGAAGTAGGTCCACCAGATCCCGAAGGTCAGTGCGGTGCCGGCGAGTGCGACGAGCGCGACGTCCCAGGTGAGACCGTCGCGGGAGAGCTCGGTGATCGAGGCCATGGTGCCGATCAGCCCTTCACCGAGGGCGATGATGACCATCAGGCCGTAGCGTTCGGCGATGTGGTGGGCGTGCCAGGGCGTGCCGCGCAACTTGGTCTCGGCGTACGCCGGTCCGGAGATCTCGACCAGGAACGGGACGATGATCGCGATGAAGCTGAGGGTGACCGACAGGTCGAGGATGGCCACCACGCACCACAGCACCTGCGCGATGGTGATCGAGAGGATGTAGGTGCGGCAGACGGCCGCGCGTTCGGGGTCGTGTCGTCCCGCGCGCCACCATTGGGAGATCATCGCGACCCGCATCACGACGTACCCAGCGACGATGACGCGGTTGTTGAGCGTGTCACCGGCGTGGACGGAGTGGAACATCGGCTTGAGGCCCATCGCGAAGATGAGGACGCCGACCATCTGCAGCATGGTGGTCAGCCGGTAGATCCAGTCGTCGGTGTCGTACGCCGAAGCGAACCAGGTGAAGTTGACCCAGGCCCACGAGATGCCGAAGGTCGCGAAGCAGAACGCCACGATCCCGGCGGCGACATGTCCCTCGGTGATGGTGCGGGCCAACTCACCGGCGGCGATCCCGAACGCGAGTGCGAAGGTCAGGTCGAAGAGCGTCTCGAGCGACGTCGACGCACGGTTCTCCTCGTGCGGGTCGCGGCCGCTCATCCGGCGCACGCGGTGACGGACCTCGGGGGCTGCAGGCTCTGACATGGCAGAAATACTAGGGAACTCGCCGCCCCAGGAGCGCGAGCACGTGATCGCTCGTGGCGGCATCCCGCGTCACGGGCACGGGCGGGGCGAACCGGTCGTCGCCCTCGAGGGCGACCTGCAGGGCCATGGGCAGCAGGCCTTCGGCGAGTCGGTCGGGCAGTGGTGTCCCGCGGCCGGTGGTTGCCCCGACGTCCCATCCGTGGACGGCGATCTCGAGTGCGGCGAGCCGGGCGACGACGTCGACGGGGATCGGGTGCCCGGCCAGGTCGACGTACGCCGTGGTGGCGTTCATCCAGGCCGTCAACAGGCTGCACGCCTTGGTCTGGAGGCCTTGCACGCGGACGGCGAGGGGCGCGGGCGCGGCGCTGCGCAGACCGACCGAGCCGATGGCCGCCTCGGCGAACGCGTCGAGCGCGTCGTCCATGTGGGCGAGAAGGCCGGCGAGGGTCCAGTCGGTGCAGGGGGTGGGGCGGTCGAGGTCCGCGGGCGTGATGGTGTCGAGTGCGGCGCGCGCGTAGTCGAGGGCACGCTGCATCAGGTCGAGTCCGGCGACCATCCCGTCCGGTGCGGTGGCTCCGGCGGCGCTCATCGGTTCTGCCCGATCAGGCGGGGACGTAGTCGGCAGGCAGGCGTTCGGGCAACCCGAAGCGTGCGAACAGCCGGGCGTCGAAGAATGCCGTGACGTGCTCGACGCGGGTGTCGTCGCCCCTGCCGGTCAACTGCAGGACCTGCAGGTGGAAGGGCTCGAAGTGGCCCCCGGGCTGGCGCATGTAGAGCCCGAAAGCCGGCTGCCCGTTGGCGATGGTCTCGATCATCGGCATGTCGTGGGTGCCGCCCGGGCACTTGGACCCGATCAGCTCGCCGATCGCGTCGATGCCGCGGAAGTGGTTGACGAAGGGCGGCATGTCCCAGGTCGCGTCGTAGCGCAGGAGCTGGACGATCTGGTCGATGTCCTTGCGCCAGAACGCCTGCAGGTAGGCATCCAGCAGCGTCCGCTGGGCCGGGGCGAGATCGGGCTCGACGGTGTCCGGGGTCAACCCCCGCTCGGCCAGTTGTGCGTGTGCTCGCTGGAGGGCCGAGTTGACCGCCGCGGTCGTGGTGTCGAGGGCGGTCGCGGTCTCGGCGGCGGACCAGCGCAGCACGTCACGCAGGATCAGCACGGCGCGTTGACGGGCCGGCAGGTGCTGCAACGCGGCCACGAACGCGAGCCTGATCGTGTCGCGCTCGGCGACCTCGACGGCAGCGTCCGGGATCGGCTCCAACCACGGCACCTCGTGGTCCTCGATGAGCTCGTCGGACGGCGCGGAGTCCGCCGTACCGAGTCCGGTCGGCAACGGTCGCCTCGGCTTGGCCTCCAGGTTGGTCAGGCACACGTTGGTGGCGATCTTGTAGAGCCAGGTCCGCACCGAGCTGCGCCCCTGGAAGCTCCCCGACGCCTTCCACGCCCGCAGGAAGGTCTCCTGGACGAGGTCCTCGGCCTCGTGCACCGACCCGCTCATCCGATAGCAGTGCGCCATCAGCTCGCGTTGGTAGCGCCCGGTGAGGGTGTCGAAGTCGGCGAGCTCGTCGCCCGCCACTTCCGCCGCCGTCGTGTTCGCCTCGGTCACCGTCGCGCTTCCCATCGCTACCCCCGTGTCTCGCCAGTGTGCCTGATGGGTGTGACCGGGCGCGACGCGAAAACTCATCGGTGCCGGTCGAGAACCTCCAGCACCTTCTCCGCAGCGGGTACGGCGAGCGCACGATCTGCGGGGACGAGGCCGATCCGGGTACGCCGGTCGAGCAGGTCCGCGACGTCGGCGGCGCCCTCGTGGGTGACGCCGAAGAACAGCTCGGCCCAGACCGTGTGGACGTCGTCGGAGTCGGGCAGCACGGGCGCGAGGAGGTCGGCCGCGGACCAGCCACTGGCTTCGAGGGCGGCCGCGAGCACCAGATCCGCGTCGTCGCCGTACCGACGGATCAAGCGGGCCTCGCCGAGGGAGTCGGCCTTGGCGATCCGGTCCGCCAGTTCGGCGCGCGGAGCCGCGCCGGCCAGGGGGAGCCGGGCCGTCACGCACGGTCCGGCCTCGGATGAGAGGCCGGCAGACGACAGGGCCGCGTCGACGGCATCCTCAGCCATCCGGCGGTAC
>JASLDK010000326.1 GCA_030145945.1 Nocardioides sp. | reverse complement strand
AGAGATAGGAAACTCACAGATGCTTTCGATGACAGACGTGACGGTCTCGGTACCGGATGGAGCTTCTCGGCGGGTGCTGCTCGACGGAGCTTCACTTCAGGTGGCGGCGGGTGAAATCGTCGCGATGACAGGAGCGTCGGGCTCCGGCAAGTCAACCCTGGTTGCGGTCGCTGGACTCCTGCGCACGCCTGAGTCTGGGGTGGTGACAGTCGGCGGGCAGGATGTGGCGGGATTGCCGGCTCGCAAGCTGGCTCGAATTCGCGGGGAGATGGTCGGGATCGTCTACCAGGCCTCGAACCTTCTTCCGGCGCTGACCGCTCGTGAGCAGGTCGAGATGGCGGCGCACGTCATCGGAAGACTGGACTCGTCTGCGCGTGCGCGTGCTGTCGATCTGCTGGAGAGGGTCGGGTTGGGCGACCGCCTCGGTGCGCGGCCCGCGGAGCTCTCCGGTGGGGAGAGGCAACGAGTCGCGATCGCGCGGGCGTTGATGAACGAGCCGAAGGTGGTCCTCGCGGACGAGCCCACCGCGTCGCTCGACCCGGATCGGGCGACAGACGTCATCGAGGTGCTCTTCGAGGAGTGCCGCAGGGTCGGTGCCGCTACGCTCGTGGTCACTCACGACCACGCCCATGCTGAGAGGGCGGACCGGCGCCTGTACCTAGAGCGTGCTGTGATCCGGACCGAGCCCGATCGGCGCTCTGCCTGAGGAACCGCCCGAGGTCATGCCGCGCATCACTGGACCGAACATCGCAGAGCACGTCGCCGCGCAGAAGTCGAACGTGGTCTCTGCGGCGCGCTCCTTGTTCTCCCAGCGCGGCGTCGGGTCGGTCTCCCTTGCCGACATCGCAGCGGAAGTGGGGCTGGGCAGGACCGCTCTGTACCGCTACTTCCCGACCAAAGCGCACATCCTGATGGCCTGGTTCGACCAGGAAATGGACGGCCTGGTCGTGGCGGCCGACGCGGCTTTGAAGAGCGCCTCGACGCCCGAAGAGGCGTTGGAGCGATGGTTGGAAGTTCAGCTCGACTTCTTGACCGACACCGAGCACCGGTCCCTCTCGGACGCCACGGCAACGGCTGGGACGCTACCGCCAGACGTCGCCGCGCATTTCGGCGCCCGGCACCGCGAGCTTTATTCCGAGCTCGACAAGCTCCTGGCTCAGGCCACGGCCGACTCGGGTGTGAGGAGACACCGGGTCATCCTCATTGCGGGCTTGATCCGGTCTTCGGCCGAGAGCATGGACCGCGGCCAGGACTCGCAGGTCGTGAGGGCTGAACTCCTCAGGTCGGCACTGGCTGTGGCCGCCCTTTCCGGCCCACCTCCACAGGTCCTGCCCTTTGGCGAGAGCTGAGGAGGTTTCACGCAGGTCAGCGGCGTCGTGCGTGAGCCTGGTTCTGACCCCAACTAGCTCTCCTCCATGCTGCCGCTGTGGTTCGAGTGCCCTCCACGAACCCTCCGGATTCAGTCAATTCGGACAGGAGTCAATCGGTTACAGCCGGAGTATTCGAGGGCGAACATGGAGATCGGTCAGTTGCCCGCCCCTTCGGCTCGTCCAGTCAAGTGGCCGAGTGGGCCAATACGCCCTGGGGCCAGGCGTGCCCAGAGATCGAGGGCGTGAGCGTCTGGGCCTGCGATAACTCGGGCACGGTCCGTCTCTATCGCGTCCACCACGCGGCGGGCGAGCCTGGCGGGGGAGCGCATGCCGAGGGCGGCGAACCGTGAACGCCCCATGTCGGCGACCTTGGCACGCTGACTCCCGCGAGCGCCCTCGGTGATGCCGGTTCGGTGCGCGCCGGGAAAGACAGTCGTGAGGCCGACGTTCGTCGCGACGAGCTCTGCTCGCAGTGCCTCGGAGAACGAGCGGACCGCGCCCTTGGTGAGCGCGTAGATCGCGTTGTGCGGCAGTCCCATCAGGCCGACCATGCTCGAGACGTTCACGATGTGAGCCTCGTCCTGCTGCCGGAGCAGCGGCAGAAACGCGTGGCAGCCGTGAACCACGCCCCACACGTTGATGTCGACGATCCAGTGCAGGTCCGCGAGGGTCTCTTTCTCGAACGCGCCGGCTGAGGTCACGCCGGCGTTGTTGATCAGGATGTGACAGGCCCCATGGGCTTCGAGGACCTCCCCGGGAAGTGCTTGCATCCGTTCGGCGTCCGCGACGTCGGCCACGTGGGTCGAGACGCTGCGCCCCATCTCGCGCACGAGGCGGGCGGTCTCCTCGATGCCTTCGGGGCGAACATCGACGGCGGCGACCGTGGCCCCGCGGCGGGCGAGTTCGAGCGCGAGTTCGCGGCCGATGCCGCTCCCCGCTCCGGTGATGACAGCAACACGATTGTGCAAGGTGCGCAAAGTGGTTCCTTCTTGTTGGTTCAGGTGTGGGCGCGCCGGCGGCTCTCCGGTGTCGCGCACTGTGAGGAGTGGGTCGGTTCAGTTGATCTGGAGGACCTCGACACAGCGGGTGCGGGTGTCGCCGATCCTGTCGGAGGTGGCGGCTGCCTTCGTCATGCAGAGGTTGCAGTGGTTGCACGCGCCGCGGGTGGTTTCTCCGGCCTGCATTCGGTTGATCAGGTCGGGCTCGCGCAGCAGGGCGCGTCCCATGGCCACGAACTCGAAGCCTTCGGCCATGGCGCGGTCCATCGTGGCCTTGTCGTTGATGCCGCCGAGCATGATCAGGGGCATTGAGAGCGCCTCGCGGAAGGCGAGGGCCTTGTCGCGGAGGAACGCTTCCTCGAACGGGTAGGACCTGAAGAACCGCTTGCCCATCGGGGACTTCAGACCCACCCTCAGGGCCGGTGGCATCGTCGCTGCGAACTCGTCGAGAGGCACGTTTCCGCGGAACAGGTACATCGGGTTCAGCAAGGAGCTGCCTGCGCTCAGCTCAAGAGCGTCCAGGGTGCCGTCGGCCTCGAGCATCTGGGCGAACTCGACGCTCTCGGGCATCGAGAACCCGACCGGGGAGCCATCCGTCATCCCGATCTTCGCGGTGACAGCGACCGCGTCACCCACCTCCTCGCGGACGGCACGAGCGACTTGGCGGGCAAACCGGGACCGGTTCTCCAGCGACCCGTTCCAGCGGTCCTTGCGCCGGTTCTGACCCTTGGCGAGGAAGGAGGACAGCAGGTAGCTGTGGGCCATGTGGATCTCGAGGACGTCGAAACCAGAGTCGGCCATGATCCGTGCGGTGCGGGCGTAGTCCTTCGTGATCCGGGTGATGTCTGCCTCCGAGCACGACCGGATCAGCTGCATGCTCATCGGCGACGGCATCTTCGATGCGGCGAGAGCATGTACGCCGTTGGAGCGGCCGTTGGCTACCGGGCCGGCGTGGCCGAGTTGGCCTGCGATTTTGGCCCCGGTCTCGTGGATCGCGTCTGTCAGCTGCGCCAGCCCCGGGGCGGCCGCGTCGTTGACGACGATGACCTCCCGGTGGGTCCGCCCTTCGGGCGCCACCGCCAGGTAGGCCACGGTGGTCAGGCCGACGCCCCCACGGGCCGGAGCCAGGTGGTAGTCGATCAACTCGTCGGTCACGACGCCGTTCGGGGTGCGGCCTTCGAAGGTCGCCGCCTTGATCGTGCGGTTGCGAAGTTGCACGGGTCCGAGGGTCGCAGGGGCGAACACGTCAGGAGTCATGCACGAAGAGTAGCATTAAACGAGACGATCCGTCTCGTCTCGTCAGGCGGTAG
>JASLDK010000321.1 GCA_030145945.1 Nocardioides sp. | reverse complement strand
CGCGACCGCCGGTGCCGTCATGCAGGGCGTCTTCGGCAACCCGCTGGCCGAGCCCGCCGTCGTGGGCGTCTCGTCGGGCGCGGCGGTCGCGGCCGGCTCGGTCATCGTCTTCGACATCGCCGTGCTCGGCACCTGGACCATCGCCGGTGCGGCCTTCCTGGGCGGCCTGGCGGCGACGCTGCTCGTCTACCTGCTCTCGCGGGCCGGCGGCCGCACCGAGGTCGTCACCCTGGTGCTCACCGGCATCGCGCTCAACGCGATGACCAGCGCCGCGCTGGCGTTCTTGATGTTCCTCGGCGACCAGCAGGCTCGCCAGGAGATCGTCTTCTGGACCCTCGGCAGTCTGAACGGCACTCGTTGGCAGGCCGTCGCCGTCGTTGGACCGCTCACGGTGATCGGGGTGGGGGCCGCCCTGGTGATGGCGCGGCGACTCGACCTGCTCGCTCTCGGTGACCGCGCTGCATTCCACGTCGGTGTGGACGTCGAACGGCTGCGCGTCGTCGCGATCGTGGTCGTCGCGCTGCTGACCGCGGCTGCCGTCTCCTTCTGCGGCATCATCGCGTTCGTCGGACTCGTGGTTCCTCATCTGGTCCGGATGATCGCCGGACCCGGACATCGCCTCCTGATCCCCGCCAGCGCCCTGGGCGGAGCAGTGTTGCTGACCTTCGCGGACCTGTGGGCGCGCACCGCGATCGACAACGCCGACCTTCCGATCGGCATGCTCACCTCGCTCGTCGGCGGGCCGTTCTTCTTCTGGCTGATCCGCCGATCCCGCCGTACGGCAGGAGGATGGTCATGACCGCCTCCTCGTCCGCGAACGGCATCCCGGCGGTGGAAGCCCGGTCGATCGACGTCGCGCTCGGTGGCCGTCCGATCCTCGAGGGCGTCGACCTGAGCATCGGGTATGGCGAGCTCGTGGCGCTCGTCGGCCCCAACGGTGCGGGGAAGTCGACGTTGCTCGGTGTGCTCGCCGGCGACGTCACGCCGAGTTCAGGTGATCTCGAACTTGCCGGCCGACCCCTCGCCTCCCTGTCCGCGCGCGTCACCGCGCAGCATCGGGCGGTCCAGCTGCAGCAGCAGGGTCTGGCGTTCGGGTTCCGGGTGCACGAGGTCGTCGCGATGGGGCGCGCGCCATGGCGTCGTACCGCCCGCTCGGTCGCGGACGAGGCCGTCGTCCGCTCAGCCATGGCACGCACGGACGTCGAAGCACTGGCTGAGCGGAGCTTCCCGACGCTGTCCGGCGGCGAGCAGGCACGGACATCCTTCGCCAGGGTCCTCGCGCAGGAGACCCCGGTGCTCCTGCTCGACGAACCCACCGCGGCCCTCGACATCCGCCATCAGGAGGCGGTTCTCCAGATCGCCCGAGCCGCCGCGCGCGAGGGTGCGGCCGTCGCGGTCGTGCTCCATGACCTTTCGCTCGCGGCTGCCTATGCCGACCGGATCGTGGTGCTCGCGGGCGGTCGGGTGCGAGCGGTCGGGGCACCTCGCGAGGTTCTCACCGACGACCTGCTCACCGACGTCTACCAGCACCCGGTCCGGGTCATCGAGCACGACGGCTGCCCGGTCGTCGTACCTCTTCGATCATCGATCACCGTCGCCCAGGAGTTGTCATGTTGAGGTCATCGAGCCGCCGAATCGCCGCATTCACGGGGGTTCTGCTCGTCGTCGCCTGTCTGTTGGGGCCTGTCCCGTCGGCCGAGGCGCAGGCACGGGTCAGCATCAGCAGCGACCGCGCGGGAGCCGCGATCGACCCCACCTATGCGACCGCTCTCAAGGTCAGCGGAACGGGATTCCAGTCCGTCAAGGGCGGTCATGGTGGGTTGTACGTCTTCTTCGGCACCGTCTCCGGCAACTGGCGCCCCAGCAAGGGCGGCGTCACCGGCGAGAACTACCTCTACGTTCCCGACAGCGAGAGCCAGGCCAACGCGGGACACCAGAAGTACGTCGCCTTCCCGGGCTCCGACACTGCGGCCTCCGCCAACGGTGGTGTCGTGTCCGCGGCTGGACGCTGGTCGACGACGATCAATGTCCCCGGCGCGACCTTCCAGGCCGTGGACCGCAACGGCAAGGCCCGCACCGTCGACTGCCGCAAGGTGCGCTGCGGCATCATCACCGTCGGCGCACATGGCGTGACCAGCGCTGCCAACGAGACGTTCACGCCGGTCGCGGTGAAGGAGTTGTACGCCGGCGTAGCCGGGCCCGGTCCGTCCGGCTCTTCAGCCGATCCAGGAACGCCGGCTGCCGGTGTGGTCGCGCAGGAACCTGCGGCCGCATCAGGCCCCGAATCCGGCCCGGCAATCGCGCCGGAGTTGAGTGTCGACCGGCCCTCCGCCGTGGCGGGACGCGCCCTGTCCTTCAAGGGGCGCGGGCTTCCTGCGGGCAGCCAGGTCTCGGCCGTGCTCGACGACGGAGTCGCGGCGGCTGGCCCGTTCCTCGTCGGAGCACAAGGACACGTGACGGGGGTCGTGACTGTGCCTGTCGACGTAACCGAGGGGACCCACGAGCTTCGGCTCTACGGCCTCGACGAGGTCGAGGGTGTCGCGGCGCCGAGTGTGAAGTTCGCCATCGCCGCGGCCGGTCCGGCTGCCGAGGTGTCGCCGTCGGCATCCGCAGTGCCGGTTGCAGATCAGTCGACCGCCGACCGGCTCGGGATCTGGTTCTTTGCCGCAGCGGCACTCGTGCTGGCAGCCGCTCTGGCCCGGTTCGTGCTCACCCTGCGCAGGCGTCCTCGCGCTGCGCACGCCGACGGCCAGGCCCAGGAGCCCGCACATGCGTAGGACATCTGCGGCGGTTCTCGCCGCCACCGGACTCGTCGCCTGGCTGATCGCCCTGGCCGCCTTGGTGGTCACTCCGGCGCGAGCAGTCGAGTCCGCGGGCACGAATGAACCGGCCGCGGGTGAGTCGACAGCTGCCGCGGAAACGACTCCTCCGCCGGAAGCGACGAGCGAGCCCACGGACCCGACCAGCGAGCCCACGGACCAGTCCACGGACCAGTCCACGGGCGAATCCTCGGGCCGACCCAGCGACGAGCCGACGACGGTTCCGACGAGCGAACCCACCGACTCCGTCGTCGAGCTGACCGACGCCGTGCTGCGCTGGGGCGTCAGCAACGAGTCCAACACCGCGGCGTACAGCCCCGGTTCCTTCAACTTCCTGATGGCGGGCAAGCTCGCCGACCCCGGCCAGGGCGGCATCCAGGTCCAGGAAGCGCAGTGGCACCAGCGCTCCGGTGATGTCGCTGTCGAGAAGTGGAACGCCTCGGCCAACATCTGGGCGGACGCGACCTGGACGGGTCTGAGCACCGACAGCACGGGCGCCGCGCTGCGGGTCGGCACGTTCAGCAACCACCAGTTGGTCTTCGGCAAGGGAACCGGCGTCGTCGACCGCACACGCGGCACGGCTCGGATCGCGTGGCAGGGGAGCGCGACGGTCGTCTACTACTCCGGGATGTCGTTCTTCCACCTCAGCGACCCCGTGCTGGAGATCGCTGACGGGAAGGGCGCCATCACTGCGACGTTGAGCGGATTCGGATCTGCGCAGGACGATCCGTCGAAGTGGGTCGAGATCGCGCCCGCCACCGTCACCATCGCCACGTTGCCGAAGGCCTCGATCGACGGCGACGGATTCACGCTCGACCCGGCCTATCGCGGCGTTGCTGTCGAACTGTCCGCCGGAGCACAGGTCCGCACCGGCGCGGACTGGGGCGCGTTCCCGCAGTCGTGGGTCACCTTCATGGAGAAGGTCGGCACCGCCGCGTTCTGGCACTCCAGTGGTGGCGCTGCCGATCCCAACAAGGTCGCTGCTCCCCTCACGGTCTCCTTCGACGCCAGCCGCGCCGTGATGCCCACCCCCACCGTCGCCAGCAGTACGCCGGCCAGCGTGACCAACACGGCCCCGCCACCGCCAGCTCGATCGACTGCCGCGAACCCTCGCGTCGCCGTGCCCGCAGCTCCGCCGGTGGTCGCCGCACCGCCCGGTGGAGCGTCGGAGGCAGATGTGCTCCTCGCTCGCCCCGCCACCGACCTCGCCGTGGTCTCCGCGTCACCACCGCTTGCCGAGCGCGGCAGCGCGGGCTGGCCGTGGTGGGGCGGCGGTGCGCT
>JASLDK010000316.1 GCA_030145945.1 Nocardioides sp. | reverse complement strand
CCTCAACCTGCCCAGCGACAAGTGGGTCAAGCTCGACCCGAAGTCCGCCGACGCGAAGGGCAACCCGTTGGGCCAACTCGGCGACCTCGGCGACCCCGAGAAGGCGCTGGCCATCCTCGGCACACCGAAGTCGGTGACTCTCGTCGGCGAGGAGAAGGTCGACGGCGTCTCCGCGACCCACTACAAGTTGGTCGCCGACACCGCCGGTTATGCCGACAAGCTCGGCCTCCCGGCCCAGGTCACCTCGATGCTGCCGAAGGAACTTCCGCTCGACGTCTGGCTCGACCAGGACAACCGCGCGGTCAAGACGGCGATCACCTTCCAGGCCGCAGGGCTGACCGTCAGCAGCGAGCAGACCTACACCGACTACGGCGCCGACATCAGGATCGAGACGCCGCCCGCCGCCCAGACCGTGGACTTCGCCGACGTCAAATGACGGCGTCCTCAGCGAACCTCGAGGTCGAGGGTCGTCACCGGGCTGGTGAACTCGTCGACACGCACGCTGACCTGCAACTTCCACGCGCCGTCATGCGGGAACACGACGTCGGCGACGTAGGTGCCGGCGCCGCTCGGTTGCACGGCGACCTCACCGAGGTCGACCGAGCCTGAGCGGATCGCCACACCTGGCACCGCGTTGAGATCGAGTGGGTCGCCAGCCAGATTCTGGACCTGGACGATCAGGCGGCGTTGCAGTCCGGGTCCGGGATCGAGGACGGCCAGCACCTTGAGATCATCGGACACCACGGCGGTGACGACGCCCGTGTCGGCGGTCCTCGCCGCCGCGGGCGGAGCGCCGGCGGGGGGCTTGTCGGTCAGGAACCCGGTCACGCCGAGGACCGCGACCAGCACAGCGAGCTCGGCGAACACGGTACGCCGGACCAGGCCGGTCGCCCGCTGCCGTGCGTCGTGTCCGCCGTCGCCGGTCACGGCAGGCACCAGCCGGACGCGGTTGAACGCAGCGATCGCCACGACAACCAGCACGAGAGCGACCTTGACCAGCAACAGACGTCCGTAGGTCTCGCCGAACAACCGATCCCACGACCCGATGATCCGCCAACCGAGCAGGATGCCGGATGCAGCCACGGCAGCCAGCAGTCCCGCGGCGAGGGTCGAGAAGCGCCCGAGCAGAACGGCAGCATCCTTCGGTCGTCCGGCAAGTCGGGGTAGCGCGATGAGCAGACCGGCCAGACCGCCGAACCAGACAGCTCCGGCGCTGAGGTGCAGCGCGTCGGTGACGACGAGCAGCGCGCCCGGTTCGTAGGCCCGGGTGTGCCCGACCAGGGCCGGGGACCAGACCGCGAGCGCGGTCACCAGGTCGACCACCAGCGACGACCGGCCCACTCCCGCCGCCCACACGGCGACGCCGAGCCCGATGACCTGCAGGGCCAGCACCTGCAGGTCGGCCTGGACCAGTCCCGGATCCAGGGATGACGGATCCAAGATCCCGGACAGCCCCACGCCCCGTTGATAGGCACCCGCCAACGGAACCGACAACGCCGCCGCCAGCACCGCCAGCAGAGCACTGCCGCGCAGCGCCACGAGCAGCCGTCGGCGTACCGGATCGGGAAGGCGGGCGTCGCGAACCGTCCATGCCAGGAAGAAGGCAAGACCCCCTGCGAGCAGGAGTCCCAGATAGCCGAGCCCGTGCACGATCCCCTGCACGGTCGGTACCGGGCCGGGATCGGTGGGCCCTGTCTGCGGGGGCGCGACGCGAGGGCTGGGAGCGCCGACGCTGAAGGTCAGCGAGCCGGCGATCGGATGACCGTCGGCCGACACCACGCGCCAGGTGACGACGTAGGTGCCATTGGTCAGCTCGTCGGGGAGCTTGCCGGTGACGACCACGTCGCGCGCCGAGGCGTCGATGTCGACGGGTTTGCCGGCCGCGTCGAAGGCGAGCAGACCGTCCGGAACCAACTGGACCGGCTCATCGAAGGTGAAGGTGATCTTGCTCGGCGCGGTCTGGAGGACCGTCCCCTCGGCCGGATCACTCGACACCAGCGTGGCGTGTGCCGACGCAGGCCCGGCCGTCCCGAGCGCCGCGAGGACGGCGACCACGAGGGCGAGGAGGTACGCCGGCACACGCCGCATCACTCAGGCCTGCTTGCCGGGCTTGCTGGCCTTGCCGGAGCGCGCCAGGGCGAGGCCACCGAGGGCGAGACCGCCGAGCCCGGCGACGAGTCCAGCGATGGCGAGAGCGTTGCCGTCACCGTCGGCGTCCTCATGGTCGCCCTTCTGGTCGGCCTTCTGGTCGCCCTTGTCGTCCTCGTGGTCGGACTCGTCGGTGCCGGGGCCGCCGTGGTGGCCCTCCCCGGTCGCCTTGGAAATGGTGAGGGAGGGCGCAGGATGCGCGAGCTCCTCGGGGTCCTGACCCTTGGCGGGCGTCTCGTTCCACGCGGTCTCACCCTTCGCGCAGGTCTGGATCACCGGGAACTGCAGGGTCTGGCCGGCTTCGTCAGGAATCTGCAGGGAGAGGGCGAGAGTGTCCCGGTAGCCGTCCTCCAACGGCGTCTTGGCCGTGTAGACGACCTGTGCGACACGTTCGGTGATCTCGTTGCCGTCCTCGTCCTTGAGCGGGGCGGCGAGTTTCTCGGCGATCTTGTCGACGCTCCAGTTGGGGTTGACCGTCGGCGTGACGGCCTGGACGGCGGTGGGCACCTGGATGGCGATCTTGGTGGTCGGCGAACCCTCGCAGCCGTGCGGCACGCTGAACGTGAGCACGGCGTAGGACCCGGCCGCCGTGGTGTCGGGGGTCATGCTCACGTGGGCGCTGGCCACGCCAGCGGTGAGGGCGACGATGCCCAGCGCTGCGGTGGTGCTGACGATGGGCAGGGTGAAACGTCGGATGTGCATGGGTGTCTCTTTCGGTTGACTCGAGTGTGCGGAGGGCGCGGCGAACGGCCTGCTCCGAACCCGGAGTCAGACGATCGCGACGGCGCGAGCCGGTGGGCCGCGCGTGGGCGCCAGCGCGCGGTGCTCGCGCGCGGTGCGGCCCCTTCGCTGCGATGGCGTTGCGGCCCGCCGCGAGGCAGGCTGCGCTACGACGCCCGGTTCGGCCCAGCGGACGAGGACCTCCACCGCCCGACGGCGCACTACCCACATCAGGCCGGTGACGCCCGCTGCCAACAGGTGCGCGCCGACCATCGCCGGGGTGAGTCCGAGGAGGGTGTCGGTGGCGTGCAGGTGGCCGGAGTGCTGGGCCGGGGCCAGCGTCACCAGCCACGCATGACCGAGCACCTGCGCGGCCAGGAGCCCGGGCAAGACGATGCGGATCGGCGCGCGCTCACGCAGCACGACGCTGCTGGCGGCGTACACGATCGCAGCGAAGGCTGCCAGCCACACGGGCGGCGGGAGCTCTCCCCCGGCCGCCAGGTGCGCCACGACGAGAGCCGTCACGCTCTCGAGGCCGCCGAGCGTCGCCGACAGGCGCACGCGGGAGCGTGGCATGCGGTGGGCGGTCAGCACGGCGCCATTGTGCCGGAGGGGCCAGCACCCGAGCGACTCGGTGCTGAATGGTCCTGTGCTGCGCTCAGCCGCGGACCAGCACCCGCGCCTGCGGCGCCAGCCGGGACGCCGGGGAGGACAGGGTGCGCAGGTGGATGTTCTGCAGGAGTCCGACGGCGAGCATGCCGGCGAACATCGACGAGCCGCCGTACGACACGAACGGCAGGGGTACGCCGGTCACGGGCATGATGCCGAGGCACATGCCGATGTTCTGGAAGGCCTGGAAGCCGAACCAGCAGGCGATCCCGGCAGCCGCGATCCGATCGAAGACGTCGTCGGTGCGGGTCGCGATGCGCAGGGCCCGCCACAGCACGACGCCGAGGAGCGCGACGACCAGTGCGGCACCGACCAACCCCAACTCCTCGCCCGCGACCGTGAACACGAAGTCCGTGTGCTGTTCGGGGACGAAGCCCGACTGGGTCTGCGAGCCGTTGAAGAGGCCCTGCCCGAACAGTCCGCCGTTGCCGACGGCGATGCGCGCCTGCTCGACGTTGTAGCCGGCGCCCTTCGGGTCGAGGGCCGGGTTGGTGAAGGCGAGGAAGCGGTCGACCTGATATTGCTTCAGCATTCCGCTGCTGACACCCGCCACGGCCGCCAGAACGC
>JASLDK010000180.1 GCA_030145945.1 Nocardioides sp. | reverse complement strand
AGCTCGAGGTCGATGCCGAAGGTGTTCGACTCCTCGACCGTGATCACGCCCTCCTTGCCGACCTTGTCCATCGCCTCGGCGATGGCGTCACCGACGGTGGCGTCGCCACCGGCGGAGATGGTGGCGGTGGCGGCGATCTGCTCGCGGGTCTCGACGTCCTTGGCCATGCCGAGCAGCTGCTCGGAGACGGCGGAGACGGCGGCCTCGATGCCGCGCTTGAGACCCATCGGGTTCGCGCCGGCGGCCACGTTGCGCAGGCCCTCCTTGACGAGCGCCTGGGTGAGGACGGTCGCAGTCGTCGTACCGTCACCGGCGACGTCGTCCGTCTTCTTGGCGACCTCCTTGACCAGCTCGGCGCCGATCTTCTCGTAGGGGTCCTCGAGCTCGATCTCCTTGGCGATCGACACACCGTCGTTGGTGATCGTGGGGGCGCCCCACTTCTTCTCCAGGACGACGTTGCGACCCTTCGGGCCAAGGGTGACCTTGACAGCGTCAGCGAGCGTGTTCATGCCACGCTCGAGGCCACGACGGGCCTCCTCGTTGAAAGCAATCAGCTTCGACATAACTCCTGCGATTCCTTCGCGATGTCCGTTATCACTCTCAAGGCGAGAGTGCCAGCATCATGTTTATCACTCGACGCAAGAGAGTGCCAGACCCAGGGGCCAGATATGGGCCCGGTCCGAGACGGAATCCGCGCCGGATCGCGCTCAGGTCGAGGCGATCCGAGCGGCCACGAGATCAACGAAGAAGGCAGCGTTGTCCGGCGCGACGTCGAGGTAGAGCCCAGGCTCGATGAGTTCGAGCTCGCTGACCACCCAACGGCCGTCCCAGACCATCAGGTCGACGCGGGCATAGGCGAGGTCGGCACCGCGGCGCAGCGCAACATGCCGTACGACGTCAGCGGCGACTGCTGCCCGTTCCGGATCGAGCATCACCGGGCGACACTGGCCGCCGTGCTGCTCGTTGACCCGCACCTCTCCCGCGGCCGCGATCTTGTCGACCTGGGCAACGGCGGCCCCGTCGAACACGAACACCGACGTCTCGCCCGTCGTCCGCACGGACTCGACCAGCGGCTGCGCGATCCACGGTCCTGCGACCAGCCCCTCGAGTCGCGGGTCGGTGGTGCTCTCGGCGATCACGACACCCGTGCCTCCGGCACCGGTGCGTGGCTTGACGACCACGGTCCCCCACCGCGCGAGCGCTCCCGCGAGACCGACCGCGAGATCGGCGTCGTCAAGGAGCATCGACGGCACGACAGGCAGCTCGTCGGCCAGCTCGACCAGATAGGACTTGTCGGCGTTCCAGGAGAAGACCTCGGAGCCGTTGAGCAGGGTCGTCTGCCGCTCGACCGAGCGCACCCAGTCGAGGAAGGCGGGCAGGCGGCGGTGGTAGTCCCAGGTCGACCGGACCGCGACGAGATCGGCAACCGCCCAGTCGACAGCGGGATCGTCCCAACGCACCCAGCGGGCGTCGATGCCGCGCTCCGCGAACGCGGCGGGCAGCACCGATCCACCGGGTTCGCCGTCGGGCATCAGGTCGAAGGTGGCGAGGAGGACGGTAGCCATGTCGGCGACCCTAGGACGCGGGGGCGCGATGCCCGAAAGGCACCCGCTCTGCATGGCCCAGCGCCAGCAGGATCGAGGGCACCAGCGCCTTCGCGGTGCGCTTGTACCCCAACGCGCTGGGATGGAACCGGTCCAGGCTGAACATCTCGTCCGGGTTGGTGATGAAGAACGGGCCGACGACATCGGCGAGCGAGACGGCGTGCGCGCCCTTGCTGACGGCGACCTCCGCCTGGGCCGCAGCGAGTTGACGCGACATCCGGGACCCGAGTGAGCGCAGCGGCTGTGGGACGGGTCGCAGCGCACCCAGGTCCGGGCAGGTGCCGACCACGACCTCCGTGCCCTGCTCGCGCAGCCGCACCACCGCTTCTTCCAGTTGTGCCGCAGAGGTGGCTGTCGGCACCCGGTGGGTGACGTCGTTGCCGCCGATCACGATCACCGCCACGTCCGCGCGATAGCCCGGCGGCAGTCCGTCCAGCTGTCCGGCCAGCGCCGAGGACTCCGAACCGACCACCGCGGCCGTCCGCAACGCCACCGGCCGGTGGAGCTCGGCCGCGAGACTGCGCGCGATCCGCGCACCCAGCGTGTCCTTCGCCCGCTCTGCCCCGAGCCCGGCGGCGATCGAGTCACCGAGGACGAGCAACTGCAGCGGCGTGCCGTCGTACGACTTGCGCTTCCAGACCTTGTCGGCCGCGATGGCGTCCTCCCCCAACGGCTTGCCGATCCGGGCACGGGCGACCGCCGCCTGGCGGCGGAGCAACTCCCGCCCACCTCCGGTCGTCGCGACCAGCCCGCCCGCCACACCGACGCCGATCAGCCAGATCCGGGTTCTGCTCATGTCCCTCGTTGAACCAGATCGGCCTGAACGACTCGTGGCTTCCCGGTTTCGCCACGGTGTCCACTGCTCGCCGACTACGATCCGCCCATGCTCCTGCGTCTCGTGGCCGCTCTCGCTGCCACCGCATTCGTCTTCGCCGGCTGCTCGGCCGAGCCTGTTCCCGACGCGGAGAAGATCCGGATCGACAGCTCGTCCTCGCCGCTCGGCCCGAGTGCGGGCTCGGGCAAGGCACCCAAGGAGGAGAAGAGCCGCGCCCCCAGGTCGAAGCGAGTGATGCTGACCGCGGACGCCGCCGGCGTTGCCGTATCGGTCCCGGCCGGATGGCAGGTCTTCAGCAAGACCTACATCAACTCCGCCGCCGGCGCGGAACGACTGGCGGCCGTCGCGGAGCAGCTCAACCTCTCCGTTGCGGACTACAAGGCCATGATCGACGCGGTCGACCTCTTCCTGTCCGACGGCGCCGGCGATGCCATCACCGTCGGCCCCTTCGCGGGACCGATGCCGAGCAAGAGTGACTTCGAGAAGCAGTTCGGCGGGGTCGCCGCAACGGTCGAGGCCGACTCCATCGCCACTCCGCTCGGCGAAGCACGCCTGTATCACTACCGCTTCTCCGCGGGCGGGATCGAGCAGGGCGGCGCGACTGCCTACGTCGAGAACGGCGACATCGTCGTCGAGATCACGGGCGGCGGCGTCGACGGACAACGTGCCACCGAAGGGCTCCGCGCACTCCTGAAGACCCTCAAGCGCGCCTGACCGAAACGGTCGGCTCGTGGCCGACCGGGAAGTTCACCGATGCTGCGATGAAGCAGTTGGCGCTGGCCTCCGCATGGATGGCCTGAGCCGTCTCGACCATGGACGCGTCGGCGACGGTGACTCGGGGCCGCAGGGTGACCGAGGTGAACCGACCGCCCTGTCCGAGCTGCTCCATGACGCCGACCGGGCTGTCGTCGTATGCCGTAACGACGACGCCGTGGTTGACCGCCGAGTGGAGGTAGGACAGCAGGTGGCACTGGGCAAGGGCCGCGAGCAGGAGTTCCTCAGGGTTCCAACGGGTGGCGTCGCCGCGGAAGGTCGGGTCGGCCGATCCCGACAGGTCAGGCTTTCCGGGGGCCCGGAGCAGGACGTTGCGGTCATAGTCGCGGTAGCCGGACGTGCCGGTCCCGCGGTTGCCCTGCCACGTCAGGTCCAGCGCGTAGTGGTGGTCGGTCACCCCGCCATTGTGTCCGGCCACACCGCCCCTTCCGCAGAGCGAGTCAGCCACTGGCGAGAACTTGTTCTAGTTGGCACTCTTCTCCCTGTGACCCCCACCACAGCGGCCGCACAGAGCGGTACCCGACCGATCAACCTCGCCGACGTCCTGGAGGCGATGGCCGACGCCTTGCCGGACCGGGTCGCGGTCCACACGGGTGATCGGACCTGGAGCTTCGCGGAGATCGATGAGCGCTCCACCCGGCTCGCCAATCACCTGATCGGCATCGGCATCCAGCCCGGCGAGCACGTCGCCGTCCACTCCGCCAACCGGATCGAGTGGATCGACGCCCTCTACGGCTGCCTCAAGGCGCGGGCGGTCCCGATCAACATCAACTACAAGTACCTCCACGACGAGCTCGCCTACCTCTACGACAACGCCGACTGCGTCGCCGCGATCATCGCGCCCGAGTACGTCGATGCCCTCGCCGAGCTGGACCTGCCGACGTTGCGGCACACGATCGTGATGGGCGAGGAGTACGACGCGGCACTCGCTGCCGCCTCCCCCGAGCGCAAGGTCACCGACCGCACGGCCGACGACCACTACGTGCTCTACACAGGCGGTACGACGGGCTATCCGAAGGGCGTCGTGTGGCGCAACGAGGACCTGATCCGCGCCGCGCTCAACGCGGCACGGTACGGCGCCCCACTGGACTCCGTCGAACAGCTGGTGGCCGAGGCGTCCGCTGTCGAGAACCCGATGGTCCTGCTCGCCTGCGGACCGATGATGCATGGCGGTAGCCAGTGGATCCTCGGCAACGCGCACGTGGCCGGGCAGACGGTCGCGTTCTACACCGAGCCGCACTTCGACCCGGCGAAGATCCTCGACCTGGCCGAGAAGGCGAAGGTCGTCTCGTTGACCTTCCTCGGCGACGCGATGGGCCGACCGGTCGCCGAGGCGATCCTCGCCGAACCGGACCGCTGGGACCTCTCCAGCCTGGCTGCCGTCTCCAACGGCGCAGCCCCTCTGTCGGACGGCGTACGCGAGGAGATCCGACGAGCCCTGCCCGGACGTTTCATCCTCGACTCCTACGGTTCGTCGGAGTCCGGCGCCGCGGGCTCCCGGATGGACGACGGCACCGATGGTGGG
The DNA here is from genome assembly GCA_030145945.1 of Nocardioides sp. Lineage (GTDB taxonomy): Bacteria > Actinomycetota > Actinomycetes > Propionibacteriales > Nocardioidaceae > Nocardioides. The sequence continues at coordinate 1,875 of JASLDK010000180.1, read as the reverse complement.
CAGAGCGCTCCCCGGTTCACCGTCACCGACCAGGTGGAGGTCTTCGACCCTGAGTTCAAGCCCTGCCCGGTCGGCGTCGACGGCATGCTCGGTCGATCCGGCCCGGTGCCGCTCGGCTACTACAAGGACCCGGTGAAGTCGGCTGCCACCTTCAGGGAGATCGACGGCGTCCGTTGGGCGATCCCCGGCGACTTCGCGCGCCGCGAGGAGGACGGATCGGTGACGGTCCTGGGCCGCGGCTCGGTGTGCATCAACACCGGCGGCGAGAAGGTCCACCCCGAGGAGGTCGAGGCGGTGCTGCTGCGCCATGAGGACATCTTCGACGCGGTCGTCGTCGGCACGCCTCACGAGCGCTGGGGCCAGCAGGTCACCGCGCTGGTGCAGCGCCGCGACGGCGTGACGCTCACGGCGGACGACGTACGCGACCACTGCCGGGCGCTGATCTCCAACTACAAGGTGCCCAAGGCGGTCCTCTTCGTCGATGCCGTCCCCCGGACGCCGGTCAGCAAGGTCGACTACCCAGCGAGCGCGGCTCTGGCAGCCGAGCTGCTCGCCTGACCGACCGTCGTACCCGGCATTTGAGCTCTGATTCGGTCGAATCCGGAGCCCAGATGCCGGGTGCGATGAAACCCGTCAGCCGCCCGCGACGGCCGGGATGACGGACACCTCGGCGCCGTCGGGCGTCGGGGTGGCGAGGTCCTGCTCGAAGCGCACGTCGTCGTTGTTGACGTAGACGTTGACGAACCTGCGGAGCTTGCCGTCCTCATCGAGGATGCGGCCCTTGATGCCGGCGTAGTTGGCGTCGAGGTCGTCGAGGATCTCCGCGACGTTGGCGCCGGTGGCGCTCACCTCGGACTCACCGCCGGTGTAGGTGCGGAGAATGGTGGGGATCCGGACGCTGACTGCCATGGAACTTCCTTTGCTGTGATGGTTGGGAATGAGCGTCGCCTGGTGCGTGCGGCCGCAAGGCGGAGCCGCACAGGCGACCTTGGAGGCGAAGCGGTCGTCAAGCGGCGACAACGCCGCGGACGCTCCACCAGGCGGCGCTCATCAGAGGCCGGTCTCCTTGAATGCCTTGTAACTCGGCGCGATCGTCGCGGCCGCGCCGACCTGGCCGGAGATCGAGTCGAGGGTCTTCAGACCGTGGCCGGTGTTGATGATGACGGTCTCGAGGGTCGGGTCGAGCTGACCGGTCTCGACGAGCTTCTTGGTGACCGCAGTGGTCGTGCCCCCGGCGGTCTCGGTGAAGATGCCCTCGGTGCGGGCGAGCAGGACGATGCCGTCGCGGATCTCGTCGTCGCTGACCTCCTCGATCGCGCCGCCCGTACGACGGGCGATGTCGAGGACGTAGATGCCGTCGGCAGGGTTGCCGATGGCGAGACTCTTGGCGATCGTGTCGGGCTTGACCGGGCGGATCGCATCGGTGCCGGCCTTGAAGGCGGTGGCGACGGGGCCGCAACCGGTGGCCTGGGCGCCGAAGATGCGGTAGGGCTTGGCCTCGACGAGACCGAGCTTGATCAGCTCCTGGAACGCCTTGTCGACCTTGGTGAGCTGCGAACCCGACGCGACGGGGATGACGACCTGGTCCGGCAGACGCCAGCCGAGCTGCTCGGCGATCTCGTAGCCGAGGGTCTTGGACCCCTCGGCGTAGTAGGGCCGCACGTTGACGTTGACGAATGCCCAGCCCTCCTCCTCACCGGCAATCTCGGAGGCGAGCTTGTTGACGTCGTCGTAGTTGCCGTCGACGGCGACCAGCGAGTCGGTGAAGATAGCGGAGTTGACCTGCTTGGGCTGCTCGAGGTCGCTCGGGATGAAGACGACCGTCTTGATGCCGGCCCGGGCGCCGGCGGCGGCAACCTCGCGAACGCGGTCGCC
>JASLDK010000175.1 GCA_030145945.1 Nocardioides sp. | reverse complement strand
TGCTGGTGACCTGGCAGCCGGTGTCCTTCTCGAAGGCGGAGACCCAGTCGACCGCGGGGTCGTTGCTGCCGTCCTCGACGTAGCCGGGCCACGCGAGGATCGACACGGCGCCCTCGGTCTTGCCGAGCTTCTCGACGGCGTCGGTCTTCTTCTCCGAGTCGCCGCTGCTGCCGCAGGCGGCGAGTGCGGACACTGACACGAGGGCCAGTGCGGCCACGGCGACGCGTGACTTCTTGAGGTTGTTCTTCATCGGGTCCCCTTGGTGGATGGAGATGGGTGGGAGCACTTCTTGGCTGTTGCTGGGGCGTGCAGGGTGGTTCAGGAGCCCAGGGGTACGACGTCCGCACGGGCGAACCGCACGGTCACGTCGTCCCCGCGGTGCTCGGGGTCGTCGGTGGAGCCGGTGTCCTGCTCGAGCGCGATGAGCTCGATCCCCTCGGCGGTGCGCAGGTGGACGCGGTTGCCGGTGCCGAGATAGATGGTCTCGACGACCTGGGCGTGCAACCGGATCTCGTCGGCTCCGGCCGGCTCGCGGTCGGAGGTCGAACTGATCCGCAGCCGTTCGGGTCGGACGGCGTGTTCGCCGGCGACACCCAGGATCTGCTGGGAGGTCGTGGCGTCGAACAGATTGGTGGTGCCGACGAAGCCGGCGACGTAGGCGGAGGTCGGCCGCTCGTAGATCTCGCGCGGCGTGCCCAGCTGTTGGATGCGGCCGGCGTCGAAGACGGCGATCCGGTCGCTGAGGGTGAGCGCCTCCTCCTGGTCGTGGGTGACGAACACGAAGGTGATGCCGAGGTCGCGCTGGAGCTGCTTGAGCTCGACCTGCATCTGCTCGCGGAGCTTGAGGTCGAGGGCGCCGAGCGGCTCGTCGAGGAGAAGGACCCGCGGCTGGAGGACGATCGCCCGGGCGAGGGCGACGCGCTGGCGCTGGCCACCGGAGAGCTGTCCGGGGCGACGGGCGGCGAGGTGGCCGAGGCGGACGGTGTCGAGGGCCTCCTGGGCGCGGGCCCGGCGCGCGGCCTTGGCCATCTTGCGCACCCGCAGGCCGTAGGCGACGTTGTCGAGCACGCTCATCTGCGGGAAGAGCGCGTAGTCCTGGAAGACGGTGTGGACGTCGCGTTCGAAGGGCGCGGCCTTGGTGACGTCGACGCCACCGAGGGTGACGGTGCCGGCGGTGGCCTTCTCGAAGCCGGCGATCAGGCGCAGCACGGTGGTCTTGCCGGAGCCCGAGGGGCCGAGCATGGAGAAGAACTCACCGTCGGCGATGTCGAGGTCGACCTCGTCGACCGCCACCACGTCGCCATAGGTCTTGCGCAGGCCACGCAGGGAGATCGCGGGCTCAGCGCTCCCGGCGGCCTGGGCGGCTTCTGCGGAAGAGAGTGACATCAGATGTGCCTTTCGTCACGTACGGATTGGCGATAAGATATGACTTCACAGTTCAAAGCGCAAGGGTCCTCGGGCAGGATGGCGCCGATCAGTCGGGAGGGAGGTCCCTGTGGCAGTGCCGTTCTACGGACGCGCGTCCGCCGCCGTCTTCTCGCCGCTGGAGTCGCTCAGCCGCTCCGAGCTCGTCGTGCGCCGCCTCACCGACGCGATCGCCCTCGGCCTCCTCCCCGACGCCGAACAACTTCCCGGCGAGCTCGACCTGGCCGGCATCTTCGGCGTCTCCACGGTCACCGTCCGCGAGGCCCTCTCCGTGCTCCGCTCCGAAGGTCTGATCGAGACCCGCCGCGGACGCGGCGGCGGCTCCTTCGTGCGTACGCCGGCCAACGGCATCAGCCACCTCGCGCAACGCCGCCTCCACGGCATGAGCCTGGGCGAGCTCCGCGACCTCGGGGACGTGTACGCCGCAGTCTGCGGGGCCAGCGCCGCGCTCGCCGCCCGGCGGTCGAGCCCCGAGGACGTCGACCGGCTCCAACGCGTCGCCGACGCACTGGACAACGCCGCAACCCCCGACGCCCGGCGCCGCGCCGACGCCCAGTTCCACATCGAGGTCGCGGCGGCCGCCCAGTCGCCCCGGCTCTATCACGAGGAAGTCAGCCTGCAGGCCGAGTTCGGCACCCTGCTCTGGCTGGCCTTCGGCGACGACGACTCCCACGCCCAGATGGTCCGCAGCTGCCGGGCCGTGGTCGCCGCCATCTCCGCCCGCGACCGTGCCGCCGCCCGCGAAGCCGCCGAACAACGGGTGGCCGACTCCACGGCCCGCCTCATCGACTACCAGCTGAGCGAGGTCCGATGACATCTCCCGCCTTGACCACCTCAGAGCTCGAACCCATCCGCGACGCCGTGCGCGGACTGTGCGAGCACGCCCTCGGCCTGGCCGGACAGATCGCCGCCGCGGTGCAGAGCGCCCTGGAGACCACGCCCACTCCACGGCGTGCCGATCTGGGGGCGGTGGAACCCCTCGTCACTCCGGTGCTGGCCGACACCGACCAACCGATCCAGGGCGCCGGGTACGTCGCCGCCCCCGGCGTACTCCAGGACGCCGAGTGGTGGCTCGAATGGTTCGCGCGCGCCGACGACGGCCGCCCGCAGCGGCTCGTCACACACTCCGAACCCCAGGCGATCGGGTTCTACGACTACGAGCACCTGCCGTGGTTCGTCGTCCCGCAGCAAACCAGCAAGGCGCACGTGACGGGGCCCTACGTCGACTACCTGTGCACGGAGGAATACACCCTCACCTTCACGGTGCCCGTTCTCGTCGACGGCCGCTTCTGCGGCGTCGGTGGCGCTGACATCGCCGTCAAGAACGCCGAACGGGCGCTGGTCCCGGCTCTTCGCGCGTGCTCGAGCAAGGTCGCGGTCGTCAACGACTTCGGCCGGATCCTGTCCAGCAACAGCGGCCGCCACCTGTGCGGCGACCTGCTCGAGGACGTCTCCTTCGCCGACCTGCCCGCCGACCAGCTCATCGAGGGAATCCCGCTCGCGGTGGTGGCACTGACCTAGTAGTCAGCCAGGGCGGACCCACCGAGCCGCAGGTGCAGCAACGGGTACGGCCGACCGGCCTCGTCGGTCTCACTACGGCCGACGACCTCGAATCCGCGGTGAACGTAGAACCCTGTGGCCGCGAGGTTCTGCTCGTTGACATCGACCCTGGTGACTCCGTGGTCCGCGATCGCATGGTGCAGGAGCGCCGTACCGACGCCGCCGCCACGCTGTGCCGCACCGACGAACAGCATCTCCAGCGATCCGTCGAGCACGCCCGAGAATCCGGCCGGTCGGCCGTCGCACTCTGCGACCGAGAGGACGACTGCCGGGAAGTAGTCGGACTGCAGTTGGGCCTCGATCTCGTCCCGATCTGCCGCTGCGAGGAAGTCGTGCGTCGCGTCCACGGCGCTGCGCCAGATCGCCGCGAGCGCCGGAAACTCCGCAGGTCCGCTCACGGGCCGAATGTTCGGGGTCGACACGGCAGGTCCTTTCGCTGCGACGGCGACCCATCCTTCCAGAGCCTCCCGGCCGTGCCGCCAGCCCCGCCGGTAGGTCAGGTGCGTGACGTACGGCGTGTGCCGGGTGGCGACGGGCTCCAGCCCGAGCGGGCCGACCCCGTCGAACATCCGGGGGCCGTCAGCCGACCCGCCAGCCAGGCCGGCGACGTACGGAACGAGATGCAGACGCAACTCATCGAGGTGACCCGCAGCCAAGCAGGCGCTGATCGTCGAGGCGCCGCCGGCGATGGCGACGCTGCGAGCGCCTGCCGCCTCGCGCGCCCGCTCCACCGCGGCGTCGAGGCCGTCGGTGACGAAGTGGAAGGTCGTGCCGCCCGCCATCGGCAGCGGGTCGCGCTCGTGATGGGTGAGCACGAACACCGGAGCGCGGTACGGCGGGTCCTCACCCCACCAGCCACGCCAGTCGAGGTCCCACGCGCCGCGGTCCGGGCTGAACATGTTGCGGCCCATCACGAAGGCGCCGGCGTCGACGATCGCAGCGACCTCGGCAGCGTTGTCGTCGGCGTGCTCGAACATCCAACTGTGCAGCCGATTCTCGTCGAGTGAGCCGAAGGGGTGCTCCCGCGACTGGTCGGCGGCGGCGCCGAATCCGTCCAGGGTGATGCTGATGTCCGCGGTCACGATGCTCATGCGGGAGGAGACCCGCGAATGCAGGCGATCTCATCGCGGCGCCGTGGGAGAATCCGGTCCATGCTGGGCACCACCGACCTGTCGACGTACGTCGTCGGCCTCATCCTGATCGTCCTCCTGCCCGGCCCCAACTCGCTCTATGTGCTCTCGGTGGCAGCGCGGCGCGGGGTCAGGGACGGGTACGCCGCCGCGGCCGGTGTGTGGACGGGCGATGCCGTGCTGATGACGCTGTCCGCGGCCGGGGTCGCCTCGCTGCTCAAGGCCAACGACGTCGCGTTCGGGATCGTGAAGTGGGTGGGCGCGGGCTATCTGGGCTATCTCGCGTTCACCATGCTGCGCGGTGCGGTCATCATGTGGCGCTCACGTCGACATGCGGTGCAGGTCGTCGAGGACGGTGCTCCGCCGCCGGTCCCGAACGAGCGCCCCTACAGCCGCGCTCTGGTGATCAGCCTGCTGAACCCGAAGGCGATCCTGTTCTTCGTCGCGTTCTTCGTGCAGTTCGTCGACCCCTCCTATGACCACCCGGCACTGTCGTTCCTCGTCCTCGGCACCCTCGCCGAGATCGCCAGCGCGCTCTACCTCAGCGCCCTGATCTTCGGCGGCACCCGTCTCGCCGCGTCCTTCCGGCGCCGTCGCGGCCTGTCGGCCGCCGGGACCTCAGCGGTCGGTGCGATCTTCCTGGGCTTCGCGGTCAAGCTCTCCCTCGCCCACGCCTGAGGTAATTCTGCTGCGATCTAGATTGACCTAGAATCACCAGGTTCTATAGGTCAATCTAGGAGAGCGCCGTGGACCACAGCCCCTACACGCCTGGCGCGGGCCACGCCCCTCCGGTCCTTGCAGGGCGCGACGGCCTGCTGCGCGACTGGCATCTGGTCCTCAACGACATCCTGTCCGGAGGTCGCGTT
>JASLDK010000285.1 GCA_030145945.1 Nocardioides sp. | reverse complement strand
CTCCAACTCCCACCCTAGCGTGTTCGTGCTCGCCGATCCGGACCTGCTGAACAACCAGGGCCTGGCGCAGCTCGCCAACGCCCGCGCGACTTGAAGATGAGGTTGTGCATCGGGCAGTTCATCGCCTTGAGCTGGTAGTTCGCGCCCTCGAACTCCATCGGCGGGAACATCGTCTCGGCATAGTGCGGCAGGTGACCCGAGGTGTGGAACAGGCCGTCCTTGCTGATGTGGGGCGTGCCGACGTACGAGAAGCCCTCCTCGATGTGCCGGCGACGGACGTAGTCCTCCATCTCCCGCTTGATCACACCGCCCTTGGGGTGGAAGACCGGCAGTCCGGAGCCGATCTCGTCCGGGAACGAGAACAGGTCCAGCTCGCGGCCGAGCTTGCGGTGGTCGCGGCGCTCGGCCTCCTCGATGCGATGCAGGTGCGCGTCGAGCTCCTCCTTGCTCGGCCAGGCGGTGCCGTAGATGCGCTGGAGCTGCTTGTTCTTCTCGTCGCCGCGCCAGTACGCCGCGGCGCTGCGCATCATCTTGAAGGCGGGAATCCGCTTGGTGGTGGGCAGGTGCGGGCCTCGGCAGAGGTCCTTCCAGGCAACCTCGCCCTTGCGGTTGATGTTGTCGTAGATCGTGAGCTCGCCGGCGCCGACCTCGGCGCTCGCGCCCTCCGCCGCGTCGGCAGCGGAGCCCTTGAGACCGATCAGCTCGACCTTGTAGGGCTCATCGGCCAACTCGACGAGCGCGTCCTCATCGGTGGTGACCCGACGGTCGAATCGCTGGTTCTCCTTGATGATCTTGCGCATCGCGGACTCGAGCTTGACGAGGTCCTCTGGGACGAACGGGGTCTCGACGTCGAAGTCGTAGTAGAAGCCGTCCTGGACCGGCGGGCCGATGCCGAGCTTCGCGTCCGGGAAGACCTGCTGCACGGCCTGCGCGAGCACGTGCGCGGTCGAGTGGCGCAGGATGTCCAGGCCGTCGGGGCCGTCGATCAGCACGCCCTCGACCTCGTCGCCGTCGGCGAGCTCGTAGGACAGGTCCTTGAGTTGTCCGCCCACCCGGGCTGCGATGACGTCGGCCTCGTCGCGGAACAACTCCCACGCCTTCGTGCCCTCCGTGACCGTCTCCTCCTGGCGTGTGTCAGGACTGAGTACGGCGACCTTGATGTCGGGCACGGAAGGACTCCCTCGGATGGTTCGTGGCTGACGGCGCGCCTGGACGGCGCGCCGGTCCTGATCGTACCGAGCGGCACGGGCCCCGCGCGCGGCAGTTGCCCGACCGCGTCGCCAAGCGGACCCGTGTGAATGGGCCGCTTCGGCGTACCGAACAGACATGGCTACTCAACAGACCCTGCACTTCACCACGCCAGGCCTCGAGGAGAAGGACGCCCAGCGCGTCGTCCAACTGCTGCAGAGCCATCTCGACGCCTGCACGGACCTGCACCTCACGCTCAAGCACGTCCACTGGAATGTCGTCGGCCCGCACTTCATCGCGGTGCACGAGATGATCGACCCGCAGGTCGACACCGTCCGCGGCTTCGCCGACGCCCTCGCAGAGCGGATCGCCACCCTCGGCGGTTCGCCGAAGGGTACGCCGGGCGGGCTGATCGAGCGCCGCTCGTGGGACGACTACGCCATCGGTCGGGCGACCACCCAGCAGCACCTGGCAGCACTCGACGTGGTCTACCAGGGCGTGATCACGACGTATCGCGAGGGCATCAAGGAACTCGACGACCTCGACCTCGTCACCCAGGACATGTTCATCGCCCAGACCGAGCAGTTGGAGCTCTTCCACTGGTTCGTTCGCGCGCACCTGGAGGACACGGGCGGTCGCCTGAGCACCGAGGGTGACACCACCGAGAAGGACGCCGCCGCCGACGCCTGATCACGTCAGCGGCAGTTGAAGACCGGAGGGGCGAGGCGCTTGACGCCTCGCCCCTCTGTGGTCTCCGAGTGTTTCGCTCACTTCTTCTCGCAGGCGATGCCGTCCTTGTCGCGGTCGCTTCCGGCGTTGAGCGCATAGACCTTGGCGTTCCGCGTGAAGTTCGTGACCTTGCCCGACGAGCTCTTGTCCACCGCGCCCGGCTTGCCGACGCCGTGCGGATAGACCTTGTTCAATGCAGTGCAGTTGGCATATTTCCTGGGCGGCGCTGCCGCCTCGGCCGGATCGGCGAGGGAGAGGGCGAGCGGTGCGGTCAGCGCTGTGACGGCGAGGGCGGCGGCGAGACGACGGTTCTTCATGCCGCCGACCGTAGGTCGGTCGCGTCGGTCTGTCCGGCGAATCGGCAAAGACGGGACCATCGCCCCTCCGTCACGGCGCGGACTGCTCGTCGTACCCTCGGGCGCATGCGGATCTGGGATGAGCGCGTCGTACCTGTCCTCGTCGACAAGTTGCTGTCGACCGGCCCTGTGCACAAGGAGCGCCGAGCGGTGTGTGCCGGACTTTCAGGAAGCGTGCTCGAGGTCGGCTTCGGCTCCGGCCTCAACATCACGCACTATCCCGCGGCCGTCACCGAGATCGCCGCGGTCGAACCCTCCGACCGCGGGTGGGAACTCTCCGCCGCCCGCCGTACGTCGTCCTCACTCCCCATCTCCAGGATCGGGCTCGACGGGGAGTCCATCGCAGCACAGGACCAGAGCTTCGACCACGCCCTGATCACGTTCTCGCTGTGCACGATCCCGGACGCCTCACGCGCTTTGACGGAGGTACGCCGCCTCGTCCGCCCCGGCGGCAGCCTCGCCTTCCTCGAGCACGGCCACTCCCCTGACCTCGCCGTCGCCCGCTGGCAGGCTCGACTCGACCCGATCGAGAAGCGGATCGCTGGCGGCTGTCACCTGACCCGCAACGTCCCCGCCCTGATCGAGGGCGCAGGCCTCACCATCGACGCTCTCGAGACGAAGTACCTGCCCGGCCCTCGCGCCATGCGGCCGTGGGGCTACGTCTACCGCGGCACCGCCACGATCCCGGCGTGACCGTGTCCGTTCGTGCGGCACCTGGCCGCGACACGCCGTCGCTGTGGGCGTGTCGTGTCGAACCGGCGCACGTTCGAACACGCTCCCGAAACTAGCAAACCCCTGACCGCTACTGGGGCGGATCAGGGGCTTTCCGGTGGGCGATACTGGGTTCGAACCAGTGACCTCTTCGGTGTGAACGAAGCGCGCTACCACTGCGCCAATCGCCCGGAACGGAACCAAAGGAACCGCGGTCGGAGACTCTAACGCATCTCCGGACCGCGGCTCACATCGGGGTTCCTCGGGGCACTCAGCCGAGGTGGTGGACCTCCTGGAGTCGGTGGACGGGGGTGTCGATGCCGACCTGCCGGGCCTTCAGCTGCAGGGCCAGGTAGAGCGAGTAGTGGCGCGACTGGTGCAGGTTGCCGCCGTGGAACCAGAGGTTCTCCTGCTGGGTCGGCTTCCACATGTTGCGCTGCTCGCCCTCCCACGGGCCGGGGTCCTTCGTCGTGTCGGAACCAAGCCCCCAGACCTTGCCGACACGATCCGCGACCTCCTGGCTGATCAGGTCAGCCGCCCATCCGTTCATCGAGCCGTAGCCAGTGGCGTAGACGACGAGGTCGGCCGGGAGTTCGGTGCCGTCCGCGAGCACGACGGACGTCTCAGTCAGGTGGTCGACCTGACCGTGGGCGAGCTTGACGTCGCCGCACGCCACGAGCTCGGCCGCACCGACGTCGATGTAGTAGCACGAGCCGCGCCGCAGGAACTTCATCAAGAGGCCGGATCCGTCGTCGCCCCAGTCGAGGTCGAACCCGGCAGCCTCCATCCGGTCATAGAAGTCCTTGTCGCGCTCACGCATCTGGTCGTAGAGCGGGATCTGGAACTCGTGCATGATCTTGTAGGGCAGCGAGGCGAAGATCAGGTCGGCCTTCTCGGTGGTGACGCCGGCCTCGACCGCCCGCTCCGAGTAGAGGTCGCCGAGCCCGATGTCCATCAGGGTGTCGCTCTTGACGATGTGCGTGGAGGACCGCTGCACCATCGTCACGTCGGCACCGTGCTCCCACAGCGCCCCGCAGATGTCGAAGGCGGAGTTGTTGCTGCCGATCACCACGACCTTCTTGCCGCTGTAGGCGTCCGGTCCGGGGTGCTGGGAGGAGTGGTGCTGCTCGCCCCGGAACACATCTGCCCCCGGGTACGACGGCACGTTGGCCTTGCCGGACATTCCGGTCGCCATCACGAGGTGCGTGGGCTTGAGCACCATCGGCTTGCCCTCACGCTCGATGGTGACGCTCCACTCGCCCGCGTCCTCGTCGTACGACGCGTTGGTGGCGATCGTGTTCGACCAGTAGGGCACCTCCATCACCCGCGTGTAGAACTCGAGCCAGTCGCCGACCTTGTCCTTGGGCGCGAAGACCGGCCAGTTGTCGGGAAACTTGAGGTACGGCAGGTGGTCGTACCAGACCGGGTCGTGCAGGCACAGCGACTTGTAGCGGTTGCGCCACTGGTCGCCGGGGCGCGGGTTCTTGTCGATCACCAGAGCCGGTACGCCGAGCTGGCGCAGACGCGCTCCGAGAGCGATGCCGCCCTGGCCGCCGCCGACGACGAGCACGTAGGGCTGGGTCTCGACGCCGAGCGCGGCCTCCTCCGCCTGCCGCTTCTCCAGCCAGGTCACCCGATCCTTGTTGGCGCCGTGCTCGGCGCCCATCGGACGTCTCACGCCCTTGGACTCCTCGTGGCCCTTGATCTCGTAGAGCGTGGTGAGGAAGGTCCAGGCCTTGGGGCCGTCCTCGTCGATCACCCGCACGAGCCCGCGGCCGCGGCCGACCGCGGTCTCGAATTCGAACCAGGCGGTGGTGACGCCGTCGGCCGTTGCGGCCGGCTCGGTGAGCCGGAACCCGCGTGGGTCGACTCGGTCGAGAGTGTTGGCGAGCAAGTCAGCCACGCCGTCGGGGTTCTCGACGGTCGTGAGGTTCCAGGAGAAGGCGACGAGGTCGCGCCAGAAGCTGGTCGCGGCGAAGAGGCCGGAGGCACGGTCGATGTCGCGGGCGACGAGGGCGTCCTCGAAGGCCGCGAACCAGGCGGTGGCGGGGTCGGTGGCGGCCGTGGTGTCGGGCCGGTCGTCGAGCTGGGTCATGCCGAGAAGTGGACCCCGCCACGGCGGTGTCCGGGAACCGTTGCACCATGTTGCATGTGGCCCACGTCACAGCATGGATCTAGGGTGGAACCATGCCCACGCACGACCTCGCCGCCCGGGCCCGCAACCTGGTTCGGATCCACGATGCGGTGCTCGCCGGGTCCGCGCCGCCCGAGCGGCCGCGCGCGGTCGTGGCCCGGTCCTGGCGTCGGGTGCTCGACCTCGGGATCGATCCTGATGGCCACAACGGCCGTGACCCGCTGATCCCCTCGGAGGTCGAGGAGCGACGTCGGGCCTCGCGGCTCTCTTTGGTGATCGACGAGATCCGCGAGTTGCTGCTGAGTGCTGCGGACGCATCGAACTATCTGGTCGTGGTGACCGATCACGATGGCGTCGTGCTGTGGCGCAGCGGATCTCCGCGGGTGAAGCGTCAGGCCGACTGCCTCGGTTTCACTGACGGTGCGACATGGACCGAGGCGACGGTCGGCACCAATGCGATCGGCACCGCTCTCGCGGAGGCGGCTCCCGTCCAGTTGTTCTCGGCCGAGCACTTCGAGAACGCGCAAGTTCCCTGGTACTGCACCGCCTCCCCCATTCACGACCCGATCGACGGCTCGCTGCTCGGCATCGTCGACGTGAGTGGCCCTGCCCTCACCCTGCATCCGGCCATCGAGGCCCTGGTCACCGCCTCGGTCCGTCTGGCGGAGGCCCGCCTGTGGCGCCACCACGAGGAACGTCTGGACCAGTTGCGGCGTACGGCGGAGCCGTTGTTGTCCGGCGCCAACGGACCGTTGATCGTGGTCGACGACCACGGCTGGATCGCCGCCCACCGCGGCGTCGCGGTCCGCGACCGTCTCGAGGCACCACGCGCCGATCGCGCCCTCGCCGTCCCCGGTCTCGGGTTGTGCCTGCCGGAGCGCCTGCACGGCGGATGGTTGATCCGACCATCGACCTCCGACCAGGTCCTCGACGCCACCCTCGACCTCACGCGCTCCCCCGCCACCTTGGAGGTGCGCGGCAGCGACTCGCCCTGGCGAGTGGCCCTCACCCCCCGACATGCGGACCTGCTCGCCGCCGTTGCCGGAGCGGGTCCGACGGGTCGAACCGCAGGCCAGTTGAGCCAGAGCCTGTACGGCGACAGCGAGCACCAGGTCACCGTGCGAGCCGAGATCTCCCGGATGCGCCGCACGCTCGGCGCCCTGCTCGCCACCAACCCCTATCGACTCGGCGACGGGGTCACCCTCCAGGTCATCGGCGACCGGCCCGCCTGAGGTCGCGAAGACCTGCCGACATGCCGAAAAGGGACCCCCGTTTTGGCACCCCTCCAGGGATCGGCTAATGTTCTGAAACGCACCGCAGGGCGGGCCGAAAGGCAAGCAAAGCGGAGCAATGCGGACGTAGCTCAGTTGGTAGAGCACGACCTTGCCAAGGTCGGGGTCGCGAGTTCGAGTCTCGTCGTCCGCTCGGAGTGGTCAGACCCACTGCCTGACCAGGTCAGTGGTTCTGACCGCATCGCGGTGGGTTGGCCGAGAGGCGAGGCAACGGACTGCAAATCCGTGTACACGGGTTCAAATCCCGTACCCACCTCCACCACAACTCCACACGGGCGATTGGCGCAGCGGTAGCGCGCTTCCTTGACACGGAAGAGGTCACTGGTTCAAACCCAGTATCGCCCACCAGCACGAGAACAGCCCCTGACCTGCGGAAACGCAGATCGGGGGCTGATTCTTTTCCAGACCCTCGACAGGCGCCGTCGTCTGCTCCGCCGCAGGCGCGCTTTCCTGCGACGGAACAGACACCCGGCGTACCGGGTCCGTCGGGAGCTCGATGAACTTCGTGGGGAGCGCCCGCCCAGGGCGAGACAGAGTGGGGATGCCTCACCGTGGCCGGCCTGCGCCAGGGAACCGAACGCAGGTCGAGGACTTGCAGCGTAGGACGGCGGCGACCGGCTGTGTGCCGACTTCGCGAAGGCTTTACCTGGGTCCACCGAGGCTTTGCCTGCGACCCAGCGATCGCGCAATCACGAACGCCCTGCCGGGCAGAGCCGGGCAGGGCGTTCCGTGCCCGGCGAGTGTGGGGTTCGTCGGGCACGCTTTGGTTGGGGAACCGAGACCGAGAGTAGCGGGCACGCTCCCGGGCCGGGGTGAAAACGGATGAGATTCATCAACCATTTCCCGGACGACTCCGTGTCTAGGCTGATGACATGACACACGTCCGACAGGTCCAGGTGACCTTCGACTGCACGAGCCCGCGTGCGGTGGCCGACTTCTGGAAGCACGCCATCGGATACGTCGACCCGCCGGGTGCTCCCGATCCCGACGATGCATGGGCCGTCTGCCAGGATCCGACCGGCGTGGGCCCGCGCTTCTACTTCCAGCGCGTGCCCGAGACCAAGACGGTCAAGAACCGGCTCCATCTCGACGTCCGTGTTGCCACCGGCTTGGTGGGCGAGGAACGTCTGGCCGTCATCGAGGCGGAGGCCGCCCGTCTCGAAGCGCTCGGCGCAACGCGACTCCAGTTGCTTCTCGCGGACGAGGAGAACGAGTCCTGCCAGGTGATGCAGGACGTCGAGGGCAACGAGTTCTGCCTCGACTGATCCGAGGCACGGCGAACCGATGATTCCACCCCGCCGATGAAGTCGAAGAGTCCAGGAGCCTTCACCCGAGGGCCTCGGGAGCCAGGAACGAGGAGAGCATCATGGTTTCGGTACGCACTCACCTGTGGTTCGGCAACAACCAGGCCGTCGAGGCGGCACGCTTCTATGCCGAGCACATCCCGAATTCGTCGGTCGGTCGCGTGGTCACGGCGTGGACCGAACCCGGCACGTCGGTTGCCGAGGTCGTCGAGTTCACCGTGGCCGGGCACGAGGTGATCGGCCTGAACGCCGGCCCCGAGTTCCATCTCAACGAGGTGTTCTCGTTCTATCTGCGCGGCGAGGGGCAGGACGAAGTGGATCACTATTGGGAGATCCTCACCGCTTACGGCTGTTAGTCCGGTCCGTGCGGTTGGTGCAAGGACAGGTACGGCGTCTCCTGGCAGGTCATCCCGCGCGAGCTCGAGGAGCTCAGCGGCGACTACACCTCGCAGGCCAACCAGCGGGTCTGCCAAGCGATGCTGAAGATGGGCAAGATCGACGTGGCCGAGTTGCAGTCGGCGTACGACGGCTCGTGAACGTCGCTGCCGTCACCCGTCCGACAGCGTGATCTCCACCATCAACTCGTCGGCGATCCCCTCGAGCAGGCCACGCAGGTCATCAACGCTGGCACCCGTCGGAGCCTCGAGCGTCGCGCGCGCCTCGAACAGCTGACCGCCCGACATGGGTGCGTCACGCAGATCCGTCGTCAGCTCGAGGATGCCCACCTGCTGGCCTGCGAGGGCGGCGGAGATCTCGGCGACGATGCC
>JASLDK010000148.1 GCA_030145945.1 Nocardioides sp. | reverse complement strand
GTCGCCACGGCCGGTGACGACTGGACCCGACCCGACCTCGTGGCGGAAGGCATCCGGCTCGCTCGGCTGTTGGCCAGCGTGGCGCCCGGCGAGCCCGAGACGCACGGACTGCAGGCGCTGCTGGAGTTGCAGGGTTCTCGGATCAACGCCCGCACGGACGCCGACGGCCAGCCGGTGCTGCTCGACGACCAGGACCGCAGCAGGTGGGACGAACTGCTGATCCGGCGCGGCCTGGCCGCGTTGTCGCAGGCCGAGTCGATCGCCGCCCGGGGTGTGCCGATCGGGCGCTACTTCCTGCAGGCCGCGATCGCCGCCCAGCATGCCCGGGCGGCGCGCGCCGAGGACACCGACTGGACCCGGATCGCCCGGTTGTACGACGTGCTCACGGAGGCGGCGCCCGGCCCGGTCGTCGAGGTGAACCGCGCCGTCGCGCACGGTCGGGCCTTCGGGGCAGCGGCAGGACTCGTCGTCCTGGACGCGATCCCGCCCGATGCCCTGCGCGACTCTCCGCTGGTCCCGAGCGTGCGCGGGGACCTGCTGGAGCGCAGCGGTGATCGTGCCGGAGCCGCAGCGGCCTTCACCGTGGCGGCCACACGCTCACGCAACGCCGGCGAGCGGAGTCTCCTCGAGCGCCGGGCTGGCGAGAACGTCTGAGCCTGCCCCGGACACCAGCCGACGGTTGAGCGCGATGTTGCCGAGACCGGCGAGCACCACGATCGTCGACGCGATGCCCGGCATGACCAGCGCGGCCGTCGTACCCATCCCTTCGGCGAGCGCACCCGTGAGAGCGGACGACGCGGACTGACCGACGATGATCGCGGAGCCGAGCATCATCATCACGGTGGCGGAACGACCGATCGGGCTGCGCTGGGCACCGAGGCTGTACTGCGTGACGAGGGTCGGCCCGATGCCGCAGCCGAGGACGAGCAGGACGACCACCATGGCGCCGACCGACGACACGAACGGCAGCATCGCGCAAGCGGCGGTCATCACGGCACCGAAGACGACCCAGCGCGCGCCGAGCGAGAAGGACTTGGGGAAGAACGCCACCCCGAGAGCGAGGCCAGCGGAGCCGATGCCCATCACGCCGTAGAGCAGGCCGGCGCTCTCGGTGCTGCCGTGATCGCCCATGAAGGCGGTGAGCGAGGTCAGCATGGAGCCGAAGAACAGGCCGACACCGAGAATCCCGGCAGCGACGATCAGCAGTTGCGGCCGGAACAACGCGCGGACCGGCGCCTGCTGGACGGCGTGACCGACGCTCCGCACGACCGCTGTCGCGGACGGGTGCAGGGCGAAGGCAGTCACGAACACCAGCGTCAGCACGGCCGCACCGGCGACCGGCGCCCACGGGTCCAGGGTCGTGCCGAGCACCCCGACCACGAACGGGCCGATGATGAAGACGATCTCGTCGGCCGCCGACTCGTAGGCCATGGTGGCGTCGAAGGTGCGCGAGCGCCGCTCCGGGGTGAGCCGGGCGCCGATGATCTCGACCAATCGGCTGCGCGACATCGGCGAGGTCTGGGGCGCGGAGGCGCCGACGAGGAAGGCGACGACCAGCACGGCTGCGTTGGGCAGCGGGCTGTAGACCACCCACGCCATCAGGCCGAGCGCCGCCGAGGAGGCGACTCCGGCGACCAGCAGCACCGGGCGCTGCCCGAACCGGTCGGCGGCAGCCCCGAGCAGCGGCCCGAAACAGGCGGCCCCGAGACCGACGACTGCGGAGTTGAGGCCGCCGAGGGCGAGTGAGTCACGGCCCGCGACGACGAGGGTCAGCACGCCGACCACCATCATCGCGTAGGGCAGGCGGGCGATCAGGGCGATCGGGAAGTACGACGCTCCGGTCGCTCGGATCAACGAGTGATCCAGAACAGAGGTGTGGTGCTCGGTCATCACGGTCCAGGGGTTCTGTGCCGCCTTGGTCCGCCGGGTGCTCCCGACGCGAGGTGATACACGCGGATGTTGTGCATCACAAGCCTACGACGCGAGTGGAAGGGGAGCCAATCTCCCGCCGATGTGAGTAGGGTCCGATTCATGAGCACCCAGCCGTCGTACGACCAGCTCGTCAACCTGCCCGCCTTCGCGGTGCAGCCGGTCCCCAGCGCCTTCGAGGACAGCAACGGCTTCCTCAACGTGCGCCACTACCTCGGCATCGGCAGCGAGGGTCTCGACGAGTCGCTCTACGACATCGGCATCCCGTTCAACTGGCCGGTGTTGAGCGGGTTCGCGTGCCTCTCGGCCGAGCACCACCTGACCTACATCCACGAGCTGCGCACCGGCGACGACATGTCGGTCCGGGTCCGTCTGCTCGGTCGCTCCGAGCGCGCGGCCCATGCCCTCGTCTACATCCTCGATGACACCAACCAGCGCGTGGCCTGCGTCTTCGAGGAGATCTTCCTCTGCGTCGAGCTCGCCGACCGCAGGACGGCTCCCTGGCCGGCAGACGTCGCCGCCGGGCTCGACGCCCGGGTCGCCGAGCACGCTGACCTCGGTTGGGAGCCGGTCACCTCCGGCTGCCTCGGCCTGCGCTGACGGCCCTCTCCGGGACCGACGTGCCCTCCCCGGCCCGCATCGTCTCGCTCGTCCCGTCCCTCACCGAGGCCCTGGCGACCGACGTCCCGGAACGACTGGTCGGCGCGACCGACTGGTGCACCCACCCCGCCGCCCTCGACGTGACGCGAGTGCGGGGCACCAAGAACCCCGATCTGGCGGCCGTTCGAGCGCTCCAGCCGGATCTGGTGATCGCCAACCGCGAGGAGAACCGCGAGCTCGACGTCCGACGGCTCCGCGACTCGGGCGTCAACGTCTGGGTGACGGAGATCGAGACGGTCGAGCAGGCGCTCACCTCGCTGGAGGAGCTGTACGCCGACGTGCTCGGTGTCCGGACGCCGGCCTGGCTGGCACACGCACGGACCCTGTGGTCGGGTCCGGCGCCGGCACCACGGGGGCGGGTCGTCGTACCGATCTGGCGGGATCCGTGGATGGTGGTCGGGCCGCGGACCTATGCGGGCGACCTGTTGCGACGGCTCGGCTGGGCCAATGCGTACGACGAGGGCGTGGACCGCTATCCCCGGGTGGATCTCGCCGACCTCGACCGCGCGGACGTCGATCTGGTCCTGCTGCCCGACGAGCCCTACGTGTTCACCGCGGACGACGGCCCCGAGGCCTTCGTCCGGGTCCCGACGCGGCTGGTGTCGGGACGGCTGTTGACCTGGTACGGCCCGGCGATGGTCGAGGCGCACCAGGTCCTCAGCGCGATCAGCTGACGGGCAGCGTCACCGGCTTCGGCGGCACGACGCCGTGGTCGGCGGTCACCGTGAACTCGACCTGGCTGGCCCCCGCAGGAAGAGGTGTCGGGAAGACCAGTTGCGCGGTCGACTCCTCCTGCATGGTGAACGGCTGCGCGCCGATCGGTACGCCGTCCGCCGAGGCTGTCACGGTCCCGGAGCAGCCTTCGGCGCCGGTGCCGCAGCCGAGCTGGATGGTCGCCCTCCCGTCCTTGGTGGTGGTGACGGTGGTGCTGGTGATGCTGAGGACAGAGGGGAAGCTGTTGCCGGTCGCGGTGTTGTCGGTGTGGGGGTCGAAGCAGCCGTCGAACTCGAAGACCGGGTTGGTGACCTCCCGGCCGCGGGTGTCGGTCAGCGTGAGATACCCGGTCAGCTTGGTCGGGCCGGCGACCGTGTAGCAGTCGTTGCTGTGCACGTTGAGCTCGAACTTCCCATAGCCCTCGGGCGGCATGGGGACATTGGGGTCCTCCCAGCTCATCAGGCAGATCCAGTCGCCGCCGGGGCCGACGTCGGCCACGTTCGGGCCGTGCTTGTCGCACATCGCCCGCGGGTGTAGGGACTGCGGCGTGACGCCCGGATGCCCCAGCAGGACGGCCTGTTGGGCATAGACGTTGGCGAAGGTCTGGGGCAGGGAACGCTCCAGGCGGGCTCGGGTGACCGAGCTGCCCGAGGTCCCGGGACCGACCGCCACGGCAGCGGCAGCGAGTCCGGCCAGCACCGCGAGGGCGGCGAGGATCGTCAGAAGGGTACGGCGCATTGTCAGCCTCCGGTGATGTCGCGACGACGCATGATCAGGTGGGTGCCGGTCAGGCAGACGACTGCCCAGATCCCGCAGGCGATGGCCCCTTCGACGAGGGGGCCGGTGAAGCGCGGTGCGGCCAGCAGACCGTGCCAGGCCTCGGCAGGCGTGCTCAGCAGGAAGGGGCGCAGCATCTCGACGCCGCCGACGGATCCGACGAGCTGCATCACCATGCCGATGACGACCGGGGCTGCCACCCCGACCGCGGGGTTGCGCGACCACACCGACAGCAGGAGCGCGAGGCTGGTGACCGCCAGCATCGGCGGCACCATCGTCGCCCAACTGGCCACCACGAGCGCGAGCGCCGTGTGCGGCGCGATCGTCTGACCGCTCAGACCGGTGAGCGGCTGGTGGCCGACGATCAGCAGGCTGGCCGCGATCGTCGAGGCCGCGAGCAGCGCCAGGACCAGCAGCGCGAACCCGAAGGCGGCGATGGTCTTGGCCCGGAAGATCGCGCCCCGGCTGGCCGATCGGGTCAGCACGGTCTTCCAGGTGCCGTGGTTGTCCTCGCTGGCGAAGATGTCGCCGGCGACGATCGCCGTCAGCAACGGCAGCGCCCACTGGGCAGCGAAGCCGAGGATCAGCAGTGCGAGCGCGAAGCCGTTCTCGGTCGCGAACCGGCCGAAGAGCGTGTCCTTGGGGGGACGCGACTGCCCGTGGATGATCATCACGACAGGGATCGGCATGACCACCGCGGCCAGCAGGGTGACCCGGGTGCGCCACTGCGCGGCGAGCTTGCGGAGCTCCCAGCGGAGCACGGTCGCGGTGCCGGCCGTCGTCGCCGGAGCGCTGTGCAACGGTGCGGTCACGCCGGTCTCGGGTGCGGTTCGAAGGGCACTCATGCCGCCTCCTCCGTGTCGGTGTCCTCCGTGTCGGTGTCCTCCGTGTCGGTCAGCATGAAGAACAGGGCCTCCAGCGGCGTCCGGGTCGGCGTGAAGGATTTGAGGGCGATCCCGCTGCCCACCACGTCGGACACGTACGACGACACCGCGTCGGCCGGTCCAGTCACGGACAGTCCGCCTGTGTCTGCCGCCGTCTCGGCCTGCACAGCGCCGTGTCGGCGTACGACCTCGAGGGCGCGGATGTCGTCGGTCGTCGCCAGTGCGTAGCCGGGGTCGGGCGCCATGGAGCGCAGGTCGGTCACGGTGCCGTGGAAGGCGACCGAGCCGCGGCGCATGATGGTGACGTTGTCGCAGATCTCCTCGACCTCGTCCATGTGGTGGGAGCTGAGCAGGACCGTCAGGCCACCGTCGGCGAGCCGCTTCACCAGGGCGCGCATGTCGCGGATGCCGGCGGGGTCGAGTCCATTGGCGGGTTCGTCGAGCACGAGCAGCCTGGGCTCGCGCAGCAGGCTGGCGGCGACGCCGAGGCGCTGGCGCATGCCGTAGGAGTAGCCGCCGACCTTGTAGCCGGACCGGTCGGCGAGGTCGACGATGTCGAGCACCTCGTCGATGCGACGGCCGGCCTCGCGACGGCCGTGTCCGTCGAGGAGCGCCATTCCCTGCAGGTTCTGGCGGCCGGTCAGATAGGGGTAGAACCTGGGGCTCTCGATGAAGCCGGCGACGCCGTCGAGGGTGCCGACGCCGTCCTGGGGCCAGGTCCGTCCGAGCACGCGGATGGTGCCGGCATCGGGGCGGATCAGGCCGAACAACATGCGCAGGAAGGTCGTCTTCCCTGCGCCATTGGGCCCGAGGACGCCGTACACCTCCCCCAACCCGACCTGGAGCGAGATGCCGTCGACCGCACGAAGCGATCCGAACGACTTGGTGACGCCGTCGGCATCGACGGCCAGTGCTGTGTCCATGGGCGGCACCGTAGGAAGCGCCGCATGAAGGCAACATGAAGGAGGTTCTTCATCCTCACTTCATGCGTGGGGCCCTAGCGTGGAGGACATGTCCGGACTGATCGCGCACCTGTTGAACGTGCCGACGTGGTTGGCAGTGCTGGTCGTCTTCCTCCTGCCCGCCCTGGAGTCGTCGGTTTTCCTGGGGTTCGTGGTCCCCGGCGAGCTCGCCCTCCTGCTCGGTGGCGTGATCGCCGGGCAGGGCCATGCCCCGGTCGCGCTGATCGCCGCGGCCGGCATCGGCGGCGCGATCGTGGGCGACGCGGTCGGCTATGTGGTGGGACGGCGCTGGGGTCGGCGGATCCTCGACGGGATGTTCAGCCGATTCATCCGCGCCCACCACCTCGACAAGGCCGAGCACGCCCTCAGCGACCGCGGTGGCTGGGCAGTGCTGGTGGGACGCTTCACGGTCGCACTGCGGGTGCTGGTGCCCGGCCTGGCCGGCATGGGCCGGATGCCCTACCGCCGCTTCGCCGTCTTCAACATCACCGGAGCGGTGCTGTGGGGCGGGTTGATGGTGACCCTGGGCTATCTGGCCGGCGCGAACTGGCAGCACGTCGCCCATCTGGTGTCGAACGCCGGACTGGCGGTCACGCTGACGATCGTCGCCCTGCTGGTCGGCCGGCATCTCCTGCGTCGCCGCCGGGCGGTCACTACGGTGGGTTCGTGATCGACGGGCGTGGGGAGGCGCTGCGATGAGGGTCCTGGTCGCCGAGGACGACGTCCGGCTGGCGGACCTCCTGCGGGAGTCCCTGATCGAGGCCGGCTGGCAGGTCGACGTCGTCCACGACGGGCGTACGGCGTACGACCGGCTGCTCACCGACACCGGCTATGACGTCGCGCTGCTGGACTGGATGCTGCCCGGCAAGGACGGCGTGAGTGTCGCCCGGCAGATGCGGTCGATCGGACTCGCGACACCGGTGCTGATGCTCACCGCGCGCGGTGATGTGCGGGACCGGATCGAGGGTCTCGATGCCGGGGCCGACGACTACCTGCCGAAGCCGTTCGACCTCGACGAGTTGCTGGCCCGGTTGCGCGCGCTCTATCGCCGCAACACGTTCACCGGTGCTGCGCCGGTCCAGGTCGGCGACCTGGTGGTCGATCCGGTCGCCCGTCGGGTGACCCGACGTGGGCAGGAGATCTCCCTGTCCGCGCGGGAGTTCGACATCCTGCACCTGCTCGCCGCGCACCCCGGTCAGGTCGTCACCCGCCTCTCGATCCTCGACGAGGTGTGGGACGGCGAGACCGACCTGCGCAGCAACGTGATCGACGTGCACCTGGCCGCGATCCGGGCCAAGGTCGACCGTCCCTTCGACACCCAGACCATCGTCACACTGCGCGGTGTCGGCTACCGCCTCGACCCGGCGCCGGTGTCGTGAAGGGTCTCTTCGGGCGTCTTCCGCTGCGGGCCCGTCTCGTCGTCGGCTTCTCCCTCGCCATGCTGGTCGTGCTCGTGACGGCTGGTGGATTCGTCTATTGGCGGGTCGAATATGCCCTCAACCGTGGCCTCGACACCGAGCTGCGGCAGGCAGCCTCGACCATCCAGCCCCTGATCGGATCCGACGGTGTCGTCGCCCAACGGGCCTCGGCCGAAGCCACCGGGGTCGCCTGGCAGGTCGTCGCCGCGGACGGCACCGTGCTCGATCACGGCGGCCCGGCGGGCACCCACCGCATGGTCAAGGTTTCGGGCGGTACGACGACCCGCACCATCAACGTGGGCGAACTCCTGCCCGCCTCCCGCCATCCCTACCGAGTGCGGGTCCTCGCTCTCCCGGCACCTGCGCAGGCGCACCTGCTCGTCGGCGTACGCCGTGACCATCGCGACGAGGCACTGCGCGAGCTCCTGCTCCAACTGGCTCTCGCCGGCCTCGGCGCTCTCGTCATCACGGCCTTCGTCGGCGACCGGCTGGCGCGCGCCGCCCTGCGCCCTGTCGAGCGCTACCGGCAGCAGGCCGCGGAGATCGCCGCCGGCGCGACACAGTTGCGTCTCGACGTACCCGAACGTCGCGATGACGAGGTCACCCGCCTGGGCCACACCTTCAACGACATGTTGGCCGCGCTGGAGCGGGCGCTGGACCGGGAGCGGCAGTTCGTCAACGAGGCGAGCCACGAGCTGCGCACGCCGATCACCCTCCTCACCGGCCGGATCCAGCTCACCCGGCGCCGTCCTCGGACGGTCGAGGAGCACGAGCACGTGCTCGCCGAGCTCGCGATCGACCTCGACCGGTTGGCCCGACTCGCCGACCAGTTGCTCGCCCTCGGCGCCCTCCCGAGTGGGGGTACGGCGGACCTGGTGGCCGTCACCTCCCGGCTCGTCGACCGACGCCGACTCGCCGATCCGGGCCACGCCGCGGACCTCACCCTCGACCTGCTCGCCGACACCGCCCCGGTCGGCCTCGACGAGCTCGGCATCGAACGCATCGTGGGCAACCTGCTCGCCAACGCGACGGCGTACGGCGCCCCGCCGGTGCAGGTGGTCGTCGACCGCCCCACCCGGACCCTGGCCCGGGTCACCGTCGCCGACGCGGGCGGCGGCATGCCGGCGGAGCTGCTCGCGACCGCCACCCAGCGCTTCACCCGCGCAGACGCCTCCCGCTCCCTGCCCGGCTCCGGTCTGGGACTGGCGCTCGTCGAGGCAGTCGTCCGGCGGGCCGGCGGTGAGCTGCGCCTGTGCCACGACGGGCGTCACGAGTCACACGGGACGGCTCAGCCCGTCGAGTGCACCCACTCCCCTGCGATGACGGTCAGTGTGCTCCTGCCTGTCGGCGATCGCTGAGAGATTCGCCCGCTGTCGCGCGTCTCACACCCCGCGTCACCCAGACGTAACCGAATGGCAGGAAGCCCGAAACTTCGGGCTTTCAGGCTGATCAACATGGAACCGACCACCGCATCCGAGACCCCCACCGACCTGTCGGTCGCCCGCCGCGCCGCCCTGCGTGACCGGCACGCGAAGAACCTCGCCAGGTTGATGGACGAGCGCAACGACCTGCGCGGCGTCAACCAACTCGCCGACTTCGTCGACGACGCGATCCGCTGGACAGCCTGACGGACTCGGGCAGGTGCGTCAGCGGCGGCGGCGCGCCGTACCGAACATGCCGCGGGCGATCTCGGCAGCGGCGGTGCGCATGAACTGCTTGAACGCCGAGGACTGGACCACGTCCTTCACGATCTCGCCAGCCCCGCCGCCGTCATCCTTCTTCCTCGGCGCAGCCTTTTCCTTGGCGGCTGGCTTGTCCTTGGCAGCCTTGTCAGCAGCCTCGGCCTGCGCGGCGGCGCCCTCCTCGAGCTTCTTCGCCAGGATCTCCCGGGCAGACTCGCGGTCGACGACCTCGGCGTACTTCGCCTGACGCGGGCTGGCCGCGACGACCGCCGCCATCGACTCGGCGCTGCTGGGCGCCATCAACGACTCCGGGGCGCGCAGGCGGGTCCAGGCGACGGGGGTCGGGGCACCCTTCTCCCCCATCACCGTCACGATCGCCTCGCCGATGCCGAGCGTGGTGATCACCTCGCCGAGGTCGGCGTACGCACTGCGGGGATAGGTGTTGACGGTCGCCTTCAGCGCCTTGGCGTCATTGGGGGTGTGCGCGCGGAGCTGGTGCTGGATGCGCGAGCCGAGCTGCGCGAGGACGTCGTCGGGGACGTCGGTCGGGCTCTGCGTGACGAAGAAGACGCCGACGCCCTTCGAGCGGATCAACCGGACGGTCTGGGCGATCGACTCCAGGAACGGCTTGGACGCGTCCTTGAAGAGCAGGTGTGCCTCGTCGAAGAAGAACACGAGCTTGGGCTTGTCGACGTCGCCGACCTCGGGCAGGTCGTGGAACAGGTCGGCGAGCAGCCACATCAGGAAGGTGGAGAAGATCGCCGGACGGTCCTGCAGGTTGGGAAGTTCGACCAGGTTGATCAGGCCACGCCCGTCCGCTGCCTGCTGCAACAGGTCGGCGGAGTCGAACTCCGGCTCTCCGAAGAACGCCTCGGCACCTTGGTCGGCGAACGCGATCAGCTCACGCAGGATCACCCCGGCGGTCGCTGCGGAGAGGCCGCCCAGGTCATTGAGGTCGGCCTTGCCCTCCGGGCTCGTCAGATGCTGCACGACGGCCCGCAGGTCCTGCAGGTCGAGCAGCGGCAGGCCCTGCTTGTCGGCGTAGTGGAAGACCAGGCCCAAGCTGGACTCCTGGGTGTCGTTGAGCCCGAGCACCCGGCTCAACAGGATCGGCCCGAAGGACGTCACCGTCACCCGGATCGGGATGCCCGTGCCCTGCCCGCCGAGCGCGTAGTACTCCACCGGGAAGGCGGTCGCCGTCCACTCCTGCCCGACCGACTTCGTCCGCGCGAGCAGCTTGTCGTTGGGCTCCCCCGCCGTACCGAGG
This sequence comes from Nocardioides sp., assembly GCA_030145945.1. Taxonomy (GTDB): domain Bacteria; phylum Actinomycetota; class Actinomycetes; order Propionibacteriales; family Nocardioidaceae; genus Nocardioides. The sequence continues at coordinate 14,676 of JASLDK010000148.1, read as the reverse complement.
CCGGACAGGTCGCCCTTGATGTCGGCGGCGAACACCGGTACGCCGGCGGCGCTGAGCTGCTCCGCGAGCAACTGCAGCGTCTTCGTCTTGCCCGTCCCGGTGGCGCCGGCGACCAGGCCGTGCCGGTTGAGCATGCCGAGCGGGATCCGGATGGTGCTGCCCGTGAGATCGTCCGGGCCGGCCATCAGACCACCCAGCTCGAGGGCAGGTCCTTCGAAGGCATAGCCAGGAGCGATCGCCTCCTCGACGGGGCTCTTGGCGGCCGGGGCCTCAGCAGCCGGGGCCTCAGCAGCCGGGGCCTCAGCAGCCGGCGCCTCGGGGGCGGGGGCGACAGGTGCTGCGTCGGGAGTGGGCGTCTGCTCCTGGGTCATGTCCCGAACTTTATGCGCAGCCCGTCGGTTCCCAGCGCCCCGTAGACTCCGAAGGCGTGATCTTCAAGAGCGTCGGGGTCGGGCGTCCCTATCCCGACCACGGCCTGACCGGGCAGGGCTGGGCGGCCGTGCCGCCGCGCCAGATCCGGCTCGACCAGTTGACGACCACCAAGGACACCCTCCAGCTCACCTCGCTGCTGGACGAGGACTCCACCTTCTACGGCGACCTGTTCGCCCACGTGGTGCTGTGGCGTGGGGAGTACTACCTCGAGGACGGCCTGCACCGAGCCCTGCGCGCAGCCCTCCAACAACGGCACGTCCTGCACGCCCGCGTGATCCGGATGGAAGGCTAGGCGAGAGCCCATCCACCAAAACCCCGTTTGTCGCGGCAGCCAACTACGCTGACGATCGTGGACGGACTGGACGTCAAGGAGAGCAGCCGCTCGGCGGCAACGCTCGGCGTGCTCGGGCTGGTGTTCGTCGCGGGCACGCTCTGGGGCTGGTCCAAGGTCACCTCCCCGTTCCCGGAGAAGGTGCAGGCCGCACCCTGCACCGACACCCTCGTCCCTGCGGGCGACGATGTCGCGCCGCCCCAGGTGATGGTGACCGTCCTCAACGGGGGCGGCAACAACGGTCTCGCCGGCGACACCATCGACAAGCTCGTCACCCTCGGGTTCGCCAAGGGCAAGACCGGCAACGCTCCCGCGGACAACCGACCGGCCACGGCGCAGATCTGGTCGTCCGACCCCGGCGATCCGGCGGCCATCCTGCTGGCGTCGTACCTCGGCAAGGGCGTCGAGATCGTCGACCAGCCCTCTGGCTATCCCGGCATCACCGTTGTCGTGGGCAAGCGGTTCAAGGGCGTCGTCGAAGGCCATCCGACCGTGACGGCCAAGAAGGACGCCTACGTCTGCATGCCGCCCCAGTTGAGCACCGAGCCCAACGCCGCCAAGTAGTCGCTCGGGCCTGGTTGCTCAGTCCTTGAGCCAGTGCGCGAGCCGGCCGCCGACGCTGACCTCGCGAAGTCGTTCCTCGGTGGCCTCGCGCAGCTTGCGGGGCGTGACGACGATCAGATCGTCGCCATTGCGCAGGACGGTACGCCGTTCCGGCACCTTGGTCTCGCCGTCGCGCACGATCATCGACACATTGGCCCCGATGGGCAGGCGGAGCTCGCCGACCTCGACGCCGTGCATCCGCGACGTCGGACTGATCGTGACCTGCAACAGGTCGGCGGCCACCCGGTCGAGCGGCGCAGCCTCCACCTCGATGCCGCGCGGCTCGGAGCGTCGCGACACCCGCAGGACGCGGGCCACCCACGGCAGAGTGGGTGCGGTGATCAGGGTGTCGAGGACGACGAGCACGAACACCACGTCGAAGAGGCTCTCCGCCCCTTTGACACCTTTGGCGAGCGGGATCGTGGTCAGAACGATGGGCACTGCTCCACGAAGGCCGGCCCATGACAGGAACGCCAGCTCCGGCAGCCGCATCGGTTGCACGACGGCGCTGACCAGGACAGACACAGGTCGGGCGAGGCAGGTCAGGATGATGCCTGCGACGACAGCGGTTCCGATCACGGTCCAGGTCAGACGTCCCGGCGAGAGCAGCAGGCCGAGCATGACGAACAGGCCGATCTGCGCCAACCAGGCGAGTCCCTCGACGAACGATCTCGTCACCGCCCGGTGCGGCAGGTCGGCGTTGCCGAGGATCAGCGCGGCGACGTACACCGCGGCGAATCCACTGGCGTGCACCCACGCGGCTGCGCCGTACGCGATGAAGGTCAGGCAGAAGATCGCGATCGGGTAGAGACCCGACGACGGCAGCGCTGCGCGACGCATCACCCAGGCGCCGCCGAAGCCTGCGGCCAGGCCGAAGAGGACACCGGCGATAAGTTCATAGACGACGATCCCCGTGGTGCCGAGCACGCCGTGCTCGCCGACAGCACCCGAGGAGACGAGGGTGACCAGGACGACGGTGGGCGCGTCGTTGAGCCCCGACTCGGCCTCGAGGGTGCCGGTGATCCGTTTGGGGAGGGGGACGACGCGCAACACCGAGAACACGGCCGCGGCGTCGGTCGGTGAGCAGACGGCGCCGAGGAGGATCGCGAGCTGCCAGGAGAAACCGAGGAGGAAGTGTGCGCCGATGGCCATCAGCGCGATCGAGATGAGCACACCGACCGTGGCGAGCGAGAGTCCCATTCGCATGGCGGGGCGGGCATCGCGCCAGTTCGTCGTCAGACCACCTTCGGCGAGGATGATCGCCAGTGCGCCGAAGCCGATGGCATGGGCCAACTCGGCGTCGCGGAACGGGATCCCGACGACGGCATCGCCGAGAACAACGCCCATCAACAGGTAGATCAGCAGGCTGGGGAGCCCGGCCCGGCTCGAGACGCGAACGGCCAGGACGGCCAGGAACGTGACTGCGGCGCCGATCAGCAGGAAGGTGTCGAGCTGGTGGACGTCGAAGGTCATGAGGCGTGGCGCTCGGCTTTCGTCGGGTGTCGGGCGCCTAGTTTATCGGTAGAACGTGTTCTACATTTGCCCGGTGACCTCCGCCGAAACCTCCGCGCCCGTTGGCCTTGCCCTGCCCGACGTCCTCCCGGCCTCTGTGCTGGGCGATGACACCGAGACCTTCGACGTGGTCGTCGTCGGGTTCGGGATCGCCGGAGGCTGCGCTGCCTTGGAGGCTGCTCGCGCCGGCGCGCGGGTGCTGCTGCTGGAGAAGGCCGCCGTCCACGGCGGCACCTCCTCCATGTCGGGTGGCCACTTCTACCTCGGCGGCGGGACGGCCGTGCAGCAGGCCACGGGCCACGAGGACACGGTCGACGCGATGGTCGACTACCTGATGGCGTCCACCAAGGACCCGGACGAGGTCAAGATCCGCGCCTACTGCGAGGGATCGGTCGCCCACTTCGACTGGCTCGAAGCCCTCGGCTTCGAGTTCGAGCGCTCCTACTTCGCCGACAAGGCGGTCATCCAGCCCGGCACCCAGGGTCTGATGTTCACCGGCAACGAGAAGGTGTGGCCGTTCCGGGACCAGGTCCCGCCTGCTCCCCGCGGCCACAAGGTCCCGGTCCCGGGCGACACCGAGGGCACCCGGATCGTGATGGACCTGCTCCGCGAGCAGTGCGAGAAGGCCGGCGTCGAGGTCCGCTACGAGACCGGCGCGACCAACCTGGTCACCACCGCGGACGGCGAGGTCGTCGGCCTCGGGTGGCGCTCCTTCGAGGAGCACGGCGTGGTCCGGTGCGGCGGCGTCGTGATCGCGGCCGGCGGCTTCGTGATGAACGCAGACATGGTCGCCCAGAACACCCCCGCGCTCGGCGCCCCGAACCTGTTCACCCTCGGTTCGACCTACGACGACGGGCTCGGCATCCGCCTCGGCCAATCGGTCGGCGCGGCCCTGGAGAACATGGACGAGCCGTTCATCACCGCACCGTTCTATCCGCCGTCGTCGCGGTGCAAGGGGATCATCGTCAACAAGGACGGCGAACGCTTCGTCGCCGAGGACAGCTACCACGCGCGGACGTCGTACCACGTCTTGAAGCAGCCGGACTCCGTCGCCTACCTGATCGTCGACAGTGAGCACCTCGGCGAGGACCACATGCCGCTCGTGCCTCTCAAGGACGGCTTCGAGACGCTCGAGGAGATGGAGGCCGGGCTCGGCATGCCCACGGGCTCCCTGGCGAAGACCGTCGAGACCTACAACGAGCACGCCGCCAACGGCGAGGACCCCGCCTTCCACAAGCACCCCGACTGGATCGCCCCCCAGACCGCCGCTCCCTGGGCGGTCCTGGACCTCTCGCTCGGCGTCGCGCTCTACGCGGGCTTCACGATCGGCGGCATGGCGACCACCGTCGACGGAGAGGTACGCCGACCCGACGGGTCGGTCATTCCCGGTCTCTATGCCGCCGGCGCGTGTGCGTCGAACATCGCCCAGGACGGTGCGGGCTACTGCTCGGGCACGCAGCTCGGCGAGGGCTCGTTCTTCGGGCGTCGCGCCGGCGCCCACGCTGCCGCCCGCTGACCCGGCACAAACTGGCCCGGATTTCGCCGCGACCCGGCAGAAACTTGCACTCGCATTCCGTCGACCCGGCTCGAACTCGCAGCTGAAACCCGTCGACCCGGCAGAAACTGGCACGCACGCCTGCCAGTTTCTGCCGGGTCGGCGCAAAACCGACGCTAGTTTCTGCCGGGTCGGCGCAAAACCCGGGCCAGTTTCTGCCGGGTCGGCGCAAAACCCGGGCCAGTTTCTGCCGGGTCGCGCATGACAGGATCGCCACGTGACCGTGACCGACCGATTCAGTGCCGCCGCTCGCGCCAACGTCCCGCCCTTCCACGTGATGGACCTGTTGGCGGCTGCCGCGGAGCGGCAACGCACCCACGGTGATCTGGTCAACCTGGTGGCGGGCCAGCCGAGCACGGGGGCGCCGAAGGCGGTCAACGCTGCAGCGATCAGCCTGCTACAGAGCGGCGACCCGCTGGGCTACACGACCGCGACGGGGATCGTGGAGCTGCGGCAGGCGATCGCCGACCACTACCGGCGTACCCATGACGTCACGGTCGACGCCGAAGACGTCGTGGTGACGACAGGGTCGAGCGGCGGCTTCCTGCTGGCGTTCCTCGCGGCCTTCGACGTCGGCGCGCGGGTGGCGATCGCACGGCCGGGCTATCCCTGCTATCGCAACGTCCTCGCGGCCCTCGGTTGCGACCTCGTCGAGATCCCGACCGGTCCGGCGACGCGATTCCAGCCGACCGTCGACCAACTCGCCGAACTCCACGCCCAGCAGCGGCTCGATGGCCTCGTGGTCGCCAGCCCGGCCAACCCGACGGGCACGATGCTCGACCCGGACGAGCTCGCAGCGCTCGCGCGTTGGTGCGAGGACAACGAGGTCCAGCTGGTGTCCGATGAGATCTACCACGGCATCCAGTACGCCGGGTCCCGCGCCGCCACCGCGTGGGAGACCTCGCGCGAGGCGGTCGTCTTCGGATCCTTCTCGAAGTACTTCTCGATGACCGGTTGGCGGCTCGGCTGGATGCTCGCCCCCGAACGTCTGCGCCGCCCGGTCGACGTGCTCACCGGCAACTTCTCGATCTGCCCGCCCGCGCTCGCCCAGCACGCAGCGCTCGCTGCCTTCGAGGAGACGTCGTACGCCGAGCTCGACGCGCACGTGCAGCGCTATGCGGCCAATCGTGCGCTGCTGCTCGACGGCCTTCCGCGGTTGGGGATCACCGAGCTCGCGCCCGCTGACGGTGCGTTCTACGCCTATGCCGACGTCGGTCACCTGACGACGGACTCGATGGCCTACTGCCGCGACCTGCTGGTGCGCACCGGTGTCGCGGTGGCGACGGGGATCGACTTCGACATCGTGGACGGCGGCCAGTTCCTGCGGTTCAGCTTCGCGGGGACGGCTGACGACATCATCACCGCGCTCGACCGTCTGGACGGCAATCTCACCTCGAGCGCGGGAGGGCGTGCGTGAACCAAGCAGCCGATCCTCGGGTTCTCGAGCTGCACGACGAAACCGTCGCTGCCGAGCATCGGGCAGCAGTCCTGCGGGGCGAGGATCGGTTCTTGCGACTGACCAGGACGGGCGAGCTGCACAGCTATCTCGCCGACGAGATCGGACTCCCGGCCCGGGGCTCAGGTCGCGAGGTGACCAGCTGGTGGGGCCTGACGATCCTCACTGTGCTCTTCGCGGTGCTGTTCGTGGGTTCGTGGACGATCATCCTGCTCCCCCTCGCCACAGGAGAGTCGCCCGCATGGATAGGACTTCTGCCCGCCGCGCTGGGCGCCGGGATGGGGCTGTTCACCGGCAGCCTCGCGCGGATGCAGTTCCGCGCTCGTCGCGTGCGGATCAGCCGAGGCGTGCCGGAGCCGAGCGATGCGATCGTCCCCGACCGCTGGAACGACCGCGAGGCCTCGCTCGCGCTGCTGGCCAGGACGAAGCCTCCGCATCCGCGTGCGCACCGCTGGCGCAAGCGGCCGGTGTGGTGGGTGGTGGTGCGCGGCGCGTTGTCCGGAGCCATGGTCCTCTCGCTGGTCGGCCTGCTGACCGAGCCACCGGCATCAGACGCGGGCACCGGAATCGGGGTCGCGGTGACCGGATTGCTCCTGACGATCGCCCTGCCGATCGTCCAGGCCGTCCGCCGCGTCCGTCGACATGGCGCCCCCGAGCAGGTTTGACGAAGGCCACCGAGGGGAAGGGCGCGACACGTGTACGGCGACAGCGAGACCATCCGACGCCGCGCGATGCAGCTGCGTGACCAGGGCGCGGACGTGCGGGCGCTCGCCGACCAATTGGTGGCTCGGGTCGAGGCGCTGGGCTGGACCGGTCGAGCCGCCGAGGCGATGCGCGAACGCGTCACCGATCGCGCCTCCCACTTGCGGACCGCGGCCGATCGACACGTCGGAGCCGCCGATGCACTGGCCGATCACGCCGAGAAGGTCGACGGCGTCCGCGAGGAGATCGCTGCCACCCAGGCCCGGGTGAGCGCGCTGGTCGACGATGCCCGCGCTCGGATCTCCGCCATCGCCGCGCGCAACGACGCCAGCGACGGTCCGGCGGTGCAGCCTGATCCCCTCGACGAGGTGCTCGATGCCTTCACGCCGCCACCGAACGGCCACCGTGACTGGTTGCACGTCGACGTCCCGGGACTGGAGCGCTGAGCAATGCCCACCGTCGATCTCACCTCCTCCCCGCAGCCACTGCCGGCGAGCACCGAGAGCACTGCACTCGCGAGTGCTCCTCGCCGCCTCGGACTCACCCTGATCGAGCTCCAGCACGCCGCCGTGCTGGCCGGCGATGCACCGCTCCCGTTCGAGGTCACCGCTCCTCCGACCGTCGATGCGATGCAGGCCCGGCTCGGCCAGAGCCCGACGGCACTCGACGACGAGGCCTTCCGTACGACGCTCAGCCGCCTGCACGACCCGGCCGATTCCCTTGCCCGGCGCGGCCTTCTGCTCGACGGAGTGCTCGACGGCGGCCTCGCCGGAGCGATCGGTCTCCTTGCCTCTCCCCGGCTCGCGCTGGACATCGACGTGACGATGGGCGACGTCCAGGCCCGCATCTGGCACCGGCACAGTGGCGCGGCCGTCGCCTCACTCGCCACGGTCGACGGCATCGTCTTCGAGCTCGGCTGGTTCGCGGTCGAGGCGTGGGCCGCGGAGCTGGCGCGGGTGGCGGCGATCTCCGAGGAGGTCGACCTCGGGCGCTCGGACGTCCCGACGTACGTCGACCTGCCGTTCGAGCTGGCCGACGCGGCCGCCGAGGCGAGTGCATCCGGACGCACTGACCTGCTGCCCGTGCTGGTCACCCGCCACAGCGGCGCCGTGCGGGCAGGCCGGGAGGATGAGGTCCTCGACGACGCGTCCGTGGTCAGTCTGCTCGCGGCGCTGCACAGTGAGGCCCGCGGACGTCTTCGCGCGCTCGTCGCTGACGTTTCCGGCGATCGGGTGCAGACCGTCGGAGTGGTGTCCTGGTCGTTGCTCGGCAACGGCTGGCGATCGCTGCGGCCGCACGAGGTGGACGGCGTGGCTCGGCTGGAGATCAAGACTGCAGCGCCTGCCGACCTCGCGACGCTCCTGGCGCCCACGATCGGGGAGGTCACCCGATGACCGGGGTCCAGCATCCGCAGCAGCCGCAACCACAGACGGTCGTGGAGGCCGCCGACCTCGCCGACAAGTACGACCAGATGCTGCGGCTGGCTGACGTCTTCGACGACGCCGGCGCGCAGATGCGCGAGTGGGCGCAGCTCGGCCACGACGTGCTCACCGACTCCGATGTCACCGATTCTGCGGTGCTCTCGCCCACCAGCTGGACGACCGCCGAGGAGGAGATCCGCGCAGCGTCGAGCGGCAAGGCCGGTCTGCTGAGCCGGTCGATCGAGCTCGACGCCGACGCCCTCGTCCTCCGGGCGACCGTCATCACCTACCGCTGGATAGATGACCTGCAGGCGGCGGCCTACGAGACCCTCGGCTCGATCGCCGGCAAGGCGATCGGCTTCCTCGCTCCCGAGGTGGACCTCGGCGGTGCCGTCGTCGCGGCCGGGCTGATCGAGACCGACGCCCTCGACCGGGACGGCGTCGCCGCCTATCTCGGCGAGCTCGCCGAGGCGCACCCCGAGCTGATGGACCACGTCACCACCGGCGGCGGTCTGCTCGACAGCTTGCAGATGCGGGGCTTGCTGACGGCCGGCGTACTCGCTGGCGAGACCGGTCACTCCGCACGGGCCGGCGGTCTGCGCGCCACCGGCATCGCGCCCTTCGCCGACGACTGGGCTGCGGCACTGCGCGACGTGGCCGGCGAGACCGCGGAGAGCGGCGCCGCGACCGACTCCGAGTCGGCATCGCCCGACGACGCGTCGCCCGAGCATGCAGCGCCCGAGCATGCAGCGCCAGCGGCGGGGCCGAACGGCGCACCAGGCGGCCTCGAGGACCTCATCCGACAGTTGACCGAGAGCGACACCGCACCCGTCCGGGTGCTCCAGGTGTCAGCAGACCGGTTCGTCGCCTTCCTGACGCCGGGGGCTCTCGGATCGCTCGGTCCCACGCAGGCGGCGGGCAACGGCCGTCTGCGTCTGGTGTCCGGAGATCCGTCCCGGCAGGCAGCCATGGCGCTGCGGGCGATCACCGCCGCCGTCGAGGCCGCTCCCGCCGATCCCGACCGCGGGCTCGCCCAGGTGCTGCTCGTCGGACGCGGCCACGGCGGCGCGATCGCCACGGAGATCGCGCGTCACGGCGCGCAGGAGACGTTCGAGGTGGTCCAGGTGGTCACCACCGACGCGCCCGCCACCCAGTTGACGGCGCTGCAGGGCGACGTACCCGTCCTGTCGCTCGAGGACCGCAACGATCCGGTGGCCCTCCTGGGATCCCTCGTCAACGCGCACCACCCCCACCTGCTCACGGTCGTGTACGACGCGAGCCCGGTGGACGGCGTACCCGCTGGTCTTCCGGCAGTTGTGGCAGGTGCGCGCGCCGCGGACCGATCCGATCATCCGGAGCTCGTCGCCGTCCGGGCCCGCTGGCGGGCGCAGGGATTCCTGACCGCCTGAACCCGCCCGTCGGCGCACGACAGCGCCGCGATCCCCGTCACACCCTGAGCGCGAACCAGCGCTCGGGGTTTTTACCGTTACCCGAAGTCCTTGACAAAACAGGGGTCAATGTATGCAACATGGTGTTGCGCTAACTACCGCGCAAGCCCCGATTTCGATGATGAGAACGGACCACGACCATGACTGCGACCGCCGACGCCCCGCTCGACCTCACCGGCGACATCCACGGTGACGTCCACCCCGACGTGGAGGGCTTGAGTTACCAGGACACCCTGCGCGTGCTCTCCGAGGCGTCGGTCCACCAGCATTTCGACGCCTTCCTCGACATCGCCTGGGACAGCCCGGAGTTCGAGGTGATCCCGAACGACCCGCGCTGGGTGCTCCCCGAGATCGACTCCCTCGGCGGCACGGAGTGGTACAAGTCGCTGCCCCTGGAGCGCCAGATCGAGATCGGTCAGTACCGCCTCGCCAACATCATGAAGGTCGGCCTGCAGTTCGAGCAGATCCTGATCGGCGGGATCATGAGCCACCTGATCCCGATGGGCAACAACCGCCCGGAGTTCCGCTACTCCACGCACGAGGTGACCGAGGAGTGCCACCACACCCAGATGTTCCAGGAGGGTGTCAACCGGATCGGCGTCGACGTCAAGGGCGGCCCCGGCTGGTTCATCAAGCTGGCTCCCTTCCTGTGTCTGGCTGGCGGCCCGCTCCCCAACATCTTCTTCTTCGGCATCCTCGCCGGCGAGGAGCCGATCGACTACCTGCAGAAGTCGGTGCTCCGCTCCGGCAGTGAGATGCACCCGATCATCACCCGGGTGATGCAGATCCACGTGGCCGAGGAGGCCCGCCACATCGGCTTCGCGCACACCTACCTGGTCGAGCGCTCCAAGGACTACGGCCGATTCCAGCGCTTCGGTCTCTCGCTCGCCTACCCGATCATCATGCGGATGCTGTGCGACGTGATCATGAAGCCGACCAAGCAGATGCAGAAGGACCTCGGCATCCCGAAGTCCGTGATGCGCGAGGTCTACTGGAAGTCGGAGGAGTCCTCCAAGCTGCTGCGCGACACCTTCGGTGACGTGCGGATGCTCGCCGACGAGCTGGGCCTGATGAACCGCGTCTCCAAGATGATCTGGCGTGCACTGCGCATCGACGGCCCCTCGTCGCGCTTCCGCAGCGAGCCCAAGTCCGCCGCGGTCTGACCGCGCCTCTCCCCCGGAACCCCCATGGCCTACGTCGTCACGCAGTCCTGCTGTGCCGACGCCTCGTGCGTCGTCGCCTGCCCGGTCAACTGCATCCACCCCGCGCCGGGCGAGCCCGGCTTCGGCACCACCGAGATGGTCTACATCGACGCCGACTCCTGCGTCGGCTGCGGCGCCTGCGCGACCGCCTGCCCGGTGGGCGCCATGGTGCCGGACGCTGCGCTGACGACGAAGCAACTGCCGTTCCTCGAGCTCAACGCGTCCTACTACGACGCCTTCCCCCATGCGGACCGCACTCCGGTGGCGCTGGTGCCGCCGCAGCGCCGGCTCACTCGCGGCGGGCCGTTCCGGGTCGCGGTCGTGGGAGCCGGACCGGCCGGGCTCTACACCGCCGACGAGTTGCTCAAGCACCCCGAGGTCTCGGCGGTCGACGTGTTCGACCGGTTGCGTACGCCGTACGGCCTGGTCCGGCACGGCGTCGCACCCGACCACGCCTCGACGAAGTCGGTCACCCGGCTCTTCGAGGCGATCGAGCGGCAGCCGCGGTTCCGCTACTTCCTCGACGTCGAGGTCGGCAGCGAGGGCGGCGTGACCCTCGCCGACCTCCGCGCCGGCTATGACGCCGTCGTGTACGCCGTCGGCGCGTCGTCCGACCGCAGCCTGGGCATTCCCGGGGAGGACCTGATCGGGTCGCTGGCCGCGACTGCCGTGGTCGGTTGGTACAACGGTCATCCCGAGCAGCAGTCCCTGCCCTTGCCGCTCACTGCTGCTGCCAACCCGTCGCGTCGCGCCGTCGTCGTCGGCAACGGCAACGTCGCCCTCGACGTGGCGCGGACGCTGGCGCGGCCGCTGTCCGTCCTGGAGCGCACCGACCTTGCCCCCGGGCCGCTGGACCAGTTGCGCGCCAGTGACATCGACGAGGTCGTCGTGCTGGGCCGTCGTGGCCCCGCGCAAGCGGCGTTCACCGTGCCCGAGCTGATCGGTCTCGCCGCGCTCGACGACGTCGAGGTGATCATCGACTGCGACCCGGCACTGCTGCAGGGCGAGGACCAGCGCAGCCAACTGCTGCGCGAGATCGCTGAGCGGCCCACGCCCGCCGACAGTGCCCAGCGTCGGATCGTGCTCAGCTTCGCGGCCTCGCCCGTCGAGATCCTGTCGGACGGCAGCGGCCGGGTGGGCGGCGTACGCGTTGCTCGCAACCGGCTCGTCGCATCGGCCGACGGATCGGTGCGCGCGGAGGCCACCGACGACACCTACGACCTCGAGGCCGGTCTCGTGATCCGCTCGGTCGGACACCTCGGCCAGCCCGTCACCGACCTGCCTTTCGACGAGAGGACCGCCACCGTCCCCAACGACAGGGGCCGGGTCGAGCCGGGCGTCTACGTCGTCGGCTGGATCAAGCGCGGACCGGTCGGCTTCATCGGCACCAACAAGACCGATGCCCAGGAGACCGTCGAATCCATCCTCGACGACCTCGACGCCGGTCTGCCCGCACCGACGATGCCGGCCAGTGCGATCACCGCCCTGATCAGCGAACGCCACCTCAGTGCCGCCGACCTCAACGCCTGGCAGCGCCTCGACGCCGCCGAGCGCGAGCAGGGCGCCCGCCTCGGACGACCGCGCGTCAAGATCACTGACGTTGCCGAGCAGCGCACGTACGTCGGCACGCCTGCCGGCGTACGCCGTCGCGGGTTCCTGCGTCGTACGGTGTCGTGATGGCCACCCCGCCACGCAAACCCGCGCTGCCCAAGCCAGCCCTGCCCAAGCCGGCCCTGCCCAAGCCGACGTTGCACAAGCCCGCCCTGCCCAAGCCGACGCTGCCCAAGCCCTCCCTGCCGAAGGTCCCCCAGACCGACGGCCGCAAGAAGCGCTGGCAGCAGCACAACGCCGACCGCCGCCAGGCGATCCTCGACGCCGCGCTGACCGTGCTGGCGCGCGAGGTCGAGCCGGGTGGGGAGCTGAGTGTCCAACAGATCGCCGACGAGGCATCGGTGCACCGCACCGTGCTCTACCGCTACTTCGAGGACCGCACCGATCTCGATGTCGCGCTCCAGCAGGAGATCTGCAGCCGGGCCGGCGAGTTGCTGCTCGCTGCCGTGACCCTCGAGGGCACGCCCGGTCAGATCGTGCACCGCATCATCGATGCCTACGTCACGTGGGCGGTCGACAACCTCGCCCTCATGCGCTTCGCCGAGCGCGACATCGCCGGCGCGACCACCAAGCCTCTCGACGAGGCGATCGGCCAGATCGCCGAACAGATCGAGCTCGTCATCGGCGGGTTCCTCGCGCTCCTGTCGGCCGACGTCGACGAGGACGACCGCGACGCGCTGACCCCGTTCGTCTTCCTCCTGGTCGGCGGCGTGATGGCCGCGGTCCGCAACTGGAGCGGACGCGACGAGCTGCGCCCGGCTGCTCCCCAATTCATCCGGCTGCTGTCCGACGTCACCTGGCGTCAGGTCGAAGGCCTTGCCGCATCTCGCGACATCGAGGTGCCCGACCTCCCGGTCGAGCAGCTCCTCAACCTCAAGGAAGCCTGACATGAGCGACACGAACCACCTCGACGTCCTGATCATCGGCGCCGGCCTCTCGGGCATCGACGCGGCCTACCACGTCTCGAAGGGCACCCCCGACAAGACGTACGCCGTCCTCGAGATGCGCGACTCGCTCGGCGGGACCTGGGACCTGTTCAAGTACCCCGGCATCCGCTCGGACTCCGACATGCACACCCTCGGCTTCGGCTGGAAGCCGTGGAAGGGCGAGAAGGCGATCGTCGACGGCCCCGAGATCCTCGACTACCTCAAGGAGGCGGCGGCCGAGAACGGCATCGACGACAACATCCGCTTCCACCACAAGGTGCTGCATGCGGACTTCTCGACCGACGACGCCAGGTGGACCGTCACCGTCGAGCGCACCGACACCGGCGAGACGATCGAGCTGACCTCCAGCTTCCTCTTCTCGACGTCCGGCTACTACAACTACGACGAGGGATTCACCCCTGCTTTCGCGGGTTCTGAGGACTTCACCGGTCAGGTCATCCACCCGCAGCACTGGCCCGAGGACCTCGACTACGCCGGCAAGAAGGTCGTGGTGATCGGCTCCGGCGCCACCGCGGTCACCCTCATCCCGGCGCTCGCCAACTCGGGCGCCGGGCACGTCACGATGCTGCAGCGGACCCCGACGTACATCATCAGCCAGCCGGCGTACGACAAGGTCTCGGCCCAGCTCTACAAGCGGCTGCCGGACAAGATCGCGCAGAAGATCGTGCGTACGCAGTACCTCACCACCCGGATCGGGTTCTACGAGTTCTGCCAGGCGCGACCCAAGGAATCACGGGCCATCCTGCGCAAGCTGCTCGAGCGCCAACTGCCCGCCGACGTGAAGTTCGACGACCACTTCAAGCCGCCCTACGACCCGTGGGACCAGCGGCTGTGCGCCGTCCCCGGCGGCGACCTGTTCAAGGCCCTGCGCCAGCACAGCGTCGACATCGTCACCGACCACATCGACCGTTTCACGCCCACCGGGATCCTGCTCAGGTCCGGCAAGGAGCTCGAGGCCGACATCGTCGTGACGGCCACCGGGCTCAACCTGCAGCTGTTCGGCGGAGCGACCCTGTCCATCGACGGAGCCGACGTGAAGCCCGCCGACACGATGGCCTACAAGGGCCTGATGCTCAGCGGCATCCCCAACTTCGCCTTCATCATCGGCTACACCAACGCGTCGTGGACGCTGAAGGCCGACCTGGTCTGCGAGTACGTCGTCAAACTGCTGCGCCACATGGACAAGACGGGCTCGCGGACCGTCATACCTCGTCGCGACCCGTCGGTGGCCGAGGAACCCTTCCTGGACTTCGAAGCCGGTTACGTCATGCGGTCGATCGAGTCGCTGCCCAAGCAGGGCGCGACGTTCCCGTGGCGGCTGAAGATGAACTACTTCCGCGACGTGCTGGTCTTCCGCAAGCCGGTGGTCGACGACGCGCTGGAGTTCTCGGCCTGATCAGCGGGCGGCGTTGCTCGGTTCGGCGCGGAACCGGGCTGACACCCCGTCGACACCGAG
>JASLDK010000137.1 GCA_030145945.1 Nocardioides sp. | reverse complement strand
GACCTCGGTGCTCGTGTCAGTCATGGTCAGATGTCCTTGCCGGTCTTGCGGGAGATGCGGACGCTGCGCTCGGCGGCGTACGTCGAGCCGTCGGGGCGACGCTTGGTCACCTCGACCCGGTTGTAACCCACGCGGGTCACGCCATCGCCCTCGACCAGCATCACGTTGGACACGTGGATGGGGGCCTCGGTGGTGATGATGCCGCCGGTGTTGCCGCTCTGGTCGACCGCCTTGGTGTGCTTCTTGATGCGGTTGACGCCCTCGACGATCACACGCTCCTCCTCACGGAGAACCTTGATGATCTTGCCCTCGGCACCCTTGTCCTTGCCCGCGATCACCTTGACGGTGTCGCCCTTCTTGACGCGAAGGTTGGGCTTCTTGCGGTTCTGCTCGGACTTCTTGCGGGTGCTACGAATGAACTTGGCAGCCATCACAGCACCTCCGGAGCGAGCGAGATGATCTTCATGAACTTCTTCTCACGCAGCTCGCGACCCACCGGGCCGAAGATGCGCGTGCCACGCGGCTCGCCGTCGTTCTTGAGGATCACCGCGGCGTTCTCGTCGAAGCGAATGTAGGAACCGTCGGGACGGCGGCGCTCCTTGACGGTGCGCACGACGACGGCCTTGACGACGTCGCCCTTCTTGACGTTGCCGCCGGGAATGGCGTCCTTGACGGTGGCGACGATGACGTCACCGATCCCGGCGTACCGACGACCGGAGCCGCCGAGCACGCGGATGCAAAGGATCTCCTTCGCACCGGTGTTGTCGGCGACCTTGAGTCGCGACTCCTGCTGAATCATCAGTTTCTCCTGGTTGTCGTGCCGGTTCTCAGACCCTCACGGACCTGAGCCTGGCCGAACTGCCAATAATGGGCAGAGTTACTTGGCGCGCTCGAGGATCTCCACCACGCGCCAGCGCTTGGTGGCCGAGAGCGGGCGGGTCTCCATGATGAGGACACGGTCGCCGACGCCGCAGTC
This sequence comes from Nocardioides sp., assembly GCA_030145945.1. Taxonomy (GTDB): domain Bacteria; phylum Actinomycetota; class Actinomycetes; order Propionibacteriales; family Nocardioidaceae; genus Nocardioides. The sequence continues at coordinate 12,921 of JASLDK010000137.1, read as the reverse complement.
GTTCTGCTCGTCGTGGGCCTTGAGCCGCGTGTTGCGGCGCAGGACCTTGCCGTACAGAGCGTGCTTGACGCGATCCTCGACGGACACGACGACGGTCTTGTCCATCTTGTCGCTCACCACGAGGCCCTCACGGGTCTTGCGGGCGTTGCGGGCCTCGGTCTGGTTGGACTCGGTGCTCATCAGTTCTCCTCCTCCGAACCCGGGGCCGTGCGAATGCCGAGCTCGCGCTCACGCACCACGGTGTAGATCCGGGCGATGTCCTTCTTGACCGTGCGGAGCCGGCCGTGGCTCTCCAGCTGACCGGTGGCCGCCTGGAAGCGGAGGTTGAACAGCTCCTCCTTGTGCTCGCGCAGCTTGGCCTCGAGGTCGACGGCGTTGAGCTCGTCCAGCTCGTGGGCGCGGATGACGTTCGCCATCAGAACTCACCAGCCTCTCGCGTGATGAAACGGCACTTCATGGGCAGCTTGTGGATCGCGCGGCGCATGGCCTCGCGGGCAACGTCCTCCGGAACACCGGAGAGCTCGAACATGACACGTCCGGGCTTGACGTTGGCGACCCACCACTCCGGGGAACCCTTACCGGAACCCATGCGGGTCTCGGCAGACTTCTTGGTCAGCGGGCGGTCCGGGTAGATGTTGATCCAGACCTTTCCGCCACGCTTGATGTGGCGGGTCATCGCGATACGGGCGGACTCGATCTGGCGGTTGGTCACGTAGTGACCCTCGATCGCCTGGATACCGAAGTCACCGAACGCGAGCGACGTACCGCCCTTGGCTGCACCAGTCCGCTTGGGGTGGTGCTGCTTGCGGTGCTTGACGCGACGCGGCATCAACATGGGTCAGCTCTCCTGGGTTTCGCTCGGAGCGGCCTCGGCCGCCGGAGCAGCCTCGGCGGCGGCAGGAGCCTCGCTGCGGCCACCGCGCGAGCCACGGCTCGGGCGGTCGCCCCCACGCTCGCCGCCACGGGACGGACGGCCACCGCGACCGGGGACACCGGCACGCGCAGCCTGCTGGGCCTGGCGCTCGGCACGGGTGCCGGCGACCTCGCCCTTGTAGATCCACACCTTCACGCCGATGCGGCCGAAGGTGGTGCGGGCCTCGTAGAAGCCGTAATCGATGTCGGCACGCAGCGTGTGCAGCGGAACGCGGCCCTCGCGGTAGAACTCGGTACGCGACATCTCGGCGCCGTTGAGGCGGCCCGAGCACTGGATCCGGATGCCCTTGGCACCCGAACGCATCGAGGTCTGCATGGCCTTGCGCATCGCACGGCGGAACTGCACACGACCCGACAGCTGCTCGGCAACACCCTGGGCAACCAGCTGGGCGTCGATCTCGGGGTTCTTGACCTCGAGGATGTTGAGCTGGACCTGCTTGCCGGTGAGCTTCTCGAGCTCGCCACGGATCCGGTCGGCCTCGGCGCCACGGCGGCCGATGACGATGCCGGGACGGGCGGTGTGGATGTCGACGCGGACCCGGTCACGGGTGCGCTCGATCTCGACCCGGGCGATGCCGGCCCGCTCCATGCCCTTGCTGAGCAGCTTGCGGATGGCGACGTCCTCACCGACGTACGCCTTGTACAGCTTGTCGGCGTACCAACGCGACTTGTGGTCGGTGGGGATGCCGAGACGGAAGCCGTTCGGGTTGATCTTCTGGCCCATTACTTCTTGGCCCCCTTCTTGGCGACGACGTCGGCGGGCTGCACGGCGATGGTGATGTGGCTGGTGCGCTTGTTGATCCGGGTGGCCCGGCCCTGCGCACGCGGACGCCAGCGCTTCATCGTCGGACCCTCGTCGACGCGGGCGACCGAGACGACGAGGTCGCCTGCGGGCAGGCCCTCGGTGGTCTCGGCGTTCGCGACGGCGCTGGCCAGCACCTTGTAGATGGTCTCCGACGCGGCCTGCGGAGCGAACTCCAGCAGGGTCAGCGCCTCGTCCACGGGCAGGCCGCGGACCAGGTCGATGACGCGACGCGCCTTCATCGGGGTGATCCGCACGAAGCGGGCCGACGCGAACGCGCCGGGCTCCTCGCCCAGCAGCGACTCACGCCGCGCGCTGGTGCGGTGACGCTCAGTGGTGCTCATCGACGGCGTCCCTTCCGGTCTTCCTTGACGTGGCCGCGGTAGGTGCGCGTCGGAGCGAACTCACCGAGCTTGTGGCCGACCATCGAGTCGGACACGAAGACGGGCACGTGCTTGCGACCGTCGTGGACCGCGATCGTGTGGCCGATCATCGAGGGGATGATCATGGACCGGCGCGACCAGGTCTTGATGACGTTGTGGGTGCCCTTCTCGTTCTCGGCGTCCACCTTCTTGAGGAGGTGGCCGTCGATGAAGGGGCCCTTCTTCAGGCTGCGAGGCATTGTCTAATTCCTTCAGCGCTTGTTCTTGCCGGACTTGCGGCGACGGATGATCTGGCTGTCGCTGGCCTTGCGCTTGCGCGTCCGGCCCTCGGGCTTGCCCCACGGGGAGACAGGGTGACGACCACCGGACGTCTTGCCCTCACCACCACCGTGCGGGTGGTCGACCGGGTTCATGACGACACCACGGACGGTCGGGCGCTTGCCCTTCCAGCGCATGCGGCCGGCCTTGCCCCAGTTGATGTTCGACTGCTCGGCGTTGCCGACCTCGCCGACGGTGGCGCGGCAGCGCACGTCGACGTAGCGCATCTCGCCCGAAGGCAGACGCAGCGTGGCACGCGAGCCCTCACGGGCGACGAGCTGCGCGCTGTTGCCCGCGGAGCGAGCCATCTTGGCGCCACCGCCGGGGCGGAGCTCCACGCAGTGGATCGTCGTACCGACGGGGATGTTGCGCAGCGGCAGGTTGTTGCCGGGCTTGATGTCAGCCCCGACGCCGGACTCGATGCGCTGGCCCTGGACGACGTCCTTGGGCGCGATGATGTAGCGCTTCTCGCCGTCGGCGTAGTGAAGCAGCGCGATGCGCGCGGTGCGGTTGGGGTCGTACTCGATGTGAGCGACCTTGGCCGGCACGCCGTCCTTGTCGTAGCGACGGAAGTCGATGATCCGGTAGGCACGCTTGTGACCGCCACCGTGGTGCCGGGTGGTGATCCGGCCCTGGTTGTTGCGTCCACCCGTCTTGGGGAGCGGACGGGTCAGCGACTTCTCGGGCGTGGTCCGGGTGATCTCGGCGAAGTCGGCCACCGAGGAGCCACGACGGCCCGGGGTGGTCGGCTTGTACTTGCGGATAGCCATAGTTCAGATTCCTCTACTGCCCGGTCAGGAGACCGGACCTCCGAAGATGTCGATGCGGTGACCGTCGGCCAGGCTCACGATCGCGCGCTTGGTGTCCTTGCGCTTGCCGATGCCGTTGCGGGTGCGGCGCACCTTGCCCGGCCGGTTGAGCGTGTTCACCGAGGTGACCTTGACGCTGAAGATCTTCTCGACAGCGATCTTGATCTCGGTCTTGTTGGCGTCCGGGTGCACCAGGAAGGTGTACTTGTTGGCGTCGAGGAGGCTGTAACTCTTCTCCGACACCACGGGCGCGATCAGGACGTCGCGGTGGTCCTTGTGCAGGGTGCTCATCAGTTGTTCTCCTCAGCAGGCTTGCCGCCGACGAGGCGGTCGAACGCGGCCTTGCTGAACACCACGTCGTCGCTCACGAGGACGTCGCGGGTGTTGAGCTGGTCGACAGCCACGATGTGGACCTCGGGCGCGTTGCGCAGCGAGAGCCAGGTGAGGCTGTCGGTGCGCTCGAGCACGACGAGGAACTTGCGGCGGTCGGAGAGCTCGAAGAGCGAGGCGAGCGCGGTCTTGGTCGACGGCTTGTCGCCGGAGACCAGGGACTCGACGACGTGGATCCGCTCGTTGCGCGCCCGGTCGGAGAGAGCGCTGCGCAGGGCGGCGGCGATCATCTTCTTGGGGGTGCGCTGGCTGTAGTCACGCGGCTGCGGGCCGTGGACGATGCCACCACCGGCGAACTGCGGCGCGCGGGTCGAGCCCTGGCGGGCACGACCGGTGCCCTTCTGCTTGTAGGGCTTCTTGCCGCCACCACGGACCTCGCCGCGACGCTTGGTCGCGTGGGTGCCCTGGCGAGCAGCAGCCTGCTGCGCCACGACGACCTGGTGCATCAGCGGGATGTTGAGCTCGGCACCGAAGATCGCCTCGGGGAACTCGACGGAAACAGTCTTGGCCATGGTGATCAGCCCTTCTTCGCAGCCGTGCGGAGAACGACGAGACCGCCGCGGGGACCGGGAACGGCGCCCTTGACGAGGACCAGGCCCTTCTCGACATCCACGGCGTGGACGGTGACGTTCTGGGTGGTGACGGTGTCGGAACCCATGCGACCGGCCATCCGCAGACCCTTGAAGACACGACCGGGCGTGGCACACGCGCCGATCGAGCCGGGCTTGCGGTGGTTGCGGTGGGCACCGTGGGAGGCGCTCACACCGGCGAAGCCGTGGCGCTTCATGACACCGGCGAAGCCCTTGCCCTTGCTGGTGCCGGTCACGTCGATGACCTGTCCGGCCTCGAACGTGTCGACGGGCAGCTCCTGGCCGACGGTGTAGTCGCTCGCGTCAGCGGTGCGGATCTCGACCACGTGGCGACGCGGCGTCGTACCGGCCTTGGCGAAGTGACCCGCCTGCGGCTTGCTGACCTTGCGGCCCTCGATCTCGCCGTAGCCGATCTGGATGGCGTTGTAGCCGTCCGGCTCAGGCTGGCGGACCTGGGTGACGATGTTGGTGGCGGCGGCGACGACGGTCACCGGGATGACCCGGTTGTTCTCGTCCCACAGCTGGGTCATGCCGAGCTTGGTGCCCAGCAGGCCCTTCACGTTGCGCTCAATAGTCATCTCTAGAACCTCAGAGCTTGATCTCGATGTCGACACCGGCAGGCAGGTCGAGACGCATCAGGCTGTCCACGGTCTTGGGCGTGGGGTCGATGATGTCGATCAGCCGCTTGTGCGTGCGCATCTCGAAGTGCTCGCGCGAGTCCTTGTACTTGTGCGGCGAACGGATGACACAGAAGACGTTCTTCTCGGTCGGCAGCGGCACGGGGCCTGCGACCTTGGCACCCGTGCGGGTCACCGTGTCAACGATCTTGCGCGCCGAGGTGTCGATCACCTCGTGGTCATAGGCCTTGAGCCTGATGCGGATCTTCTGTCCCGCCATAGGTCTCTCTCGTCCTTACTCGTTCGTACGACTCTGGGTCCTTCAGCTCCGACCCCCGCGGTCGGGCGTGTCGCCTTTGTTGTTACAGGTTTTCGGCGCACACGTCGTCCCGTTGGGGAAGTGGAACTGTTGATCTGGGCTTCCTCGGGACTCGTCGGCGTGCGGTGCGAACTGATGTCGACGACCGGGCACGCTCCACGCGGCTCGGACCGGGCAGTGGAACTGTCCGATCACTCCGCAGGGGAGACACGATTCAGAAGTCAAGATCGAGCGCGCACCCCGACAACCTTCCCGGGGCAACCGGAACATCCTGACAGAGTTCGCAGGGTCAGCCAAATCCACGAGCGCTCCGTCAGCGCAGGCGCACGACCACCGGCTGGGTGCTCGATGCCAGCAGGCCGGGCGTGCCAGTGAACCGGACGACCAACCGGCTGCGCCCGCGTGGGAGACGCTTGGTCGTCACGATCACCCGTCCGGCGCTCAGCGCGCCGCGGGCAACGATCTTCGAGCCCCGCATCACCACCACATCCCCTGTCACGGGCCCCATCACGGGCTCGGGCGCACGGACCGTGACCGACAACCTGACCTTGCGCTTCGCGAGCCTCTTGACCTTGGCGACCTCGGTGATTGTCGCCGACGGCCCCGGACCCGAGCCGGTCACGGTGAACAGGTCAGGTGCCGCGGAGGGTTCGGTGTCCGCATCGCCGACATAGGCGACCTGCAACGGGTGACTGCCCGGCCCGAGTCGGGGGATGGTCAGGCGAGCAGATCCACCTGCGAGCGGCGCGGACGCAAGGACCGTCATACCCTCCCGCAACTCGACGCTGCCTGCCGGCACCAGCGGCGAGTCGGTCGACTCGACCGTCACCGCCACCTGGCCGCCCTGGACGGGCGCCCCGGCCGGCACGACGGCCGTGACGGACGTCTGCGCCCTGGCGACGGAGAAGGTGGCCTGGCCCTGCGACGCGGCGAAGCCGGGCGTGCCCAGGTAGTGGGCGATGATCGTGTGCGAGCCGGCGGACAGCCCCGGCAGCTCGACGACCGCGCTCACCGGCTGCGGAGCCCTCCGGACACCGTCGACCTCGAGAACGAAGTCCCCTCCGAAGCCGTGGTCATAGGCGGCGGCGACCTTGAAGTAGACCTTGACCGGCCGCCCGGCGACCTGACGGCCGTCGACCTGCATCAACATCGTGGTCGGCTGGTCGCCGGGGCGCCGGGTCTTCGCCACCATCACCTCGGACTGCGACGCCGTCTCATGAGCGCTGCCGGTGTACTTGGCGAGGAAGAACCAGTTCCCCTCGTTGGCCTTCGCCCACGAGGTCAGGTCGAAGGGGATCGGGCCGCCGGTGGCCGCCGCCGACGCAACCAGCGTCCAGGTCGAGGCAGCGCTCGCGGCGAGCCCGGGGGGATAGCTCGCCGTGTTCGGCGCGGCGTAGATCTCGACGAGACCGTCGAGCGTGGCCTCGGTGTAAAGGTCGGTGATCGTCGGCGTCGCGGTGACCACGAACGGCGCTCCCTGCGTCACCCTCCCCGCGGGAACGCTGAGCGCGGTCTTCGTCGTCACCTTGGTCACGCTCAGGTCCGCCACGGCACTGCCGGCGCCGGGCGCCGTGTCGGCGTAGTAGGCCGAACCCACCAGCCGGATCTCGGCACCCGGATAGTCACCAGGGGCCATGGTCGCGTCGCGCAGCGCGAAGGTGCCGTCGGTGCGCACGTCGTAGGTCGCCCGCACCACGCCTGCGCGGACCAGCTCGACCCGACCCGTCGGCACGACCGCGGTCGGCCGGTCCGCGCTCACCACGCCGAAGAACGGCGAGCTGAAGCTCGTGGACGGGTTGCTCAGCCTGATCGAGGCCGCGATCCTCGTGGGCGTGAACGAGAACGCCGTGGTGCCCGAGGTGACCTCGTTGGACGCCTCCACGTCGAACCGGTAGGTCTGTCCCGGCTCGAAGCGTCCGAGACTGGGGATCGTGAAGACCGCCGCGCCGCCGTCAAGGGGCTTGGGTGCGGCGATCTCCGCACCCTTCCAGCTGATCGAGGCGGACACCTCACTTCCAGTGCTCGCCACGGTGATCCGCAGGTCGTCGCCGTAGCGGGGAGCCGTGTCACCGGAGGCGGTCACCCGCAACGGTGGAGGCGGACTGTCGACGGCCCGGGCGGCGCCGGCCGCGCCGGCAGCGCCGGCCGGTGCTGACACCAGAGCGAGTGACAGCGCCAAGGACAGCATCACGAGCACGGCGACTTGTCGCAGCAGGTGGGAGAGGGTTCGAATCACTGGCTTCCTCGTCTCGATTCCGGAGGACCCGAACCTGCAGGCCGCCGCTGGTGGTCTGCTGGAGCCCGGCTGGAGGCAAGCCCCCCGGCTCGACCGCGGATGCAAGGATTGCGGCCATGACCGACGGTCCGCAGCACTTCCCGCCGCCGGGGGCGCAGCCGCCTCCCGACCCGGTCACGCCTGCCCCGCAGGCATCACCGCACGCACCGTCGCCGGCATATCCGACCGGGCCCACGGCGTACCCGGCCTATCCCAGCCATCCGGGCCAGCCGGGCCAGCCGGTGCCCGGGCCACGACCGATGCCGGGGCTGGCCCTCGGCGCCGCCCACAAGCCCGGCGCCCTCCCGCTGCGTCCCCTCACCCTCGGCAACATCTATGACGCCGCCTTCCGGATCATCCGCTTCAACCCGAAGTCGACGGTCGGCGCCGCGGTGCTGGTCACCGGCGTCGCGATGCTGATCCCGATCGCGGTCACCCTGGTGCTGACCCTCACCGTCGGACTGGCCCTGGATGCCTCCGGCGAGCTCGACCCGAGCGCCAACACGACGGAGCTGATCGGCGTGCTGGCGGCGTACGGCTCCCTGCTCGGCTCGATCGTCGTCGCCCAGATCGGCGTCGTGTTCGTGACCGGGATGGTGGCCCACGTGACGCGTGCGGCCGCCGTCGGACGCAAGCTCGGGCTCGGCGAGGCGTGGGCCGCGACGCGGGGCAAACGGTGGCGCCTGCTGGGTCTGACCCTGCTCATCAACGTCGCCCTCTTCGCGGTGGTGGCGCTCTATGTGCTGGCGTGGATGCTCGTGGTCGTCGTCAGCCCGAACGCCTGGCCCGTCGTGGTCTGGGGTGTGGTGTCGGTGCCGGCATTCATCGCGCTGTGCTGCTGGCTGTGGATCCGGCTCTACTACCTGCCCGTGCCGCCACTCATGCTCGAGGAGGTCGGCGTCTTCGGCGCTCTGGGTCGCGGCTGGCGACTGACCTCACGCCAGTTCTGGCGCACCTTCGGCATCGCCCTGCTGACCGTGCTGATCGCGCAGATGGCGGGCGGCATCCTCTCGATGCCCGTCTCCCTGATCGGCCAGATCGGGGTCCTTGCCGCTCCGCAGTACGCCGCGCTGCTGCTCGTGCTCACCCAGGCCATCGCCCTGGTCATCCAGAACGCGTTCGTCGCGCCCTTCCTCTCCGCGGTCGCGTCGGTGCAGTACGTCGACCTGCGCATGCGCAAGGAGGCCTTCGACGTCGAGTTGATGCGCGAGGCCGGGATCATTCCTCGATGACCCTCCTCCTCGATCCGCCACTCGACCCCAGCGGCGACGACGCACGTCGCCAACTGGGGCGTGAGCTGATGCATCCGGAGTACGCCGACGGCGACATCATCGGCCGGCTCACCCGCTGGTTGGGCAGGCTCATCGACGGCGCCGTGAATGCGGCGTCGGGCACCTCCGGCCTGACCTACGGAGCGGCGATCCTCGTGGCGCTGGTGCTGGTCGTCGCGCTGATCGCGCTGGTGAGTCGTGCCCGGCGTACCGCACGCGACAAGGGGGTCGCCCTTGCGGCCGTGACCGACGAGAGCGTGCGGGCGGACGAGTGGAGGAGACGGGCCGAAGCCGCGCTCGCTGCGGGAGATGCGTCCGGTGCCCTCGTCGACGCCTTCCGGGCGACAGCAGTGCGCCAGGTGGAGCTCGGCCGGATCGAGGACCTCCCCCAGGCCACCGCCCACGAGCTGGCCTCGGCGCTGGTGGCGGTCTTCCCCGCGCACCGCGATGCCGTGCTGCGCGGAGCCGACCTGTTCGACGGTGTGCTCTACGGCGACCATCCTGCGCGTGCCGAGCAGGCAGCGGACCTGCTCGCGCTCGACGACGCGCTCGCCGGCCGGGTCGTGCGCCGATGAGCATCACCCTGAGCCCCGCCACCGGAGCCGGGACGGGCCGCGCGCGAGGCTCGAAGGGCGTGCTGGTCATGGGCGTCGCGCTCGCGTTCGCACTCATCGCCGGGATCTGGGTGACCCAGGGATCCGAGAAGTATCCGGGAGCGGCGGACCCTCGCAATCCCGGCCTCAACGGTGCTCAGGCGCTGGCGAAGGTGCTCGACCACAATGGTGTCGACGTCGAGATCGTGCGCTCCGCTGCAGACTTCGACGCCGCGACGATCGACGCGGACACCACCGTGGTCGTCACCGGCACCGAGCAACTCGCGCCCAGCACCCTGCGACGGCTGCGCACACACGCCTCCCAGGCGGCGCGGGTCGTCATGGTCGAGCCGTCGTACGCTGTGCTCAAGGAGATCGACGGCACCGTCGGGTCCCTCAACGTGGGCATCTTCGAACCGGTCGACGCGCAGTGCGCCGGCGGTTCGGGCGCTGGTGGTGGTTCGGGCGGGATCGACCTCGACGGACTGCGCGTGCAGGTCGACGCCGCGACGGCGTACGACGGGGAGGGTTGCTTCCCGACGAAGTCCGGAGTGCTGCTGCGTCCCGTCGACGGTCTGATGCTGTTCGGTGCCGGCGAGGCGTTGACCAACGACCAGATCACCCGCGCCGACAACGCCGCCGTCGCACTGCGGCTGCTGGGTCACGACGCACGGCTTGTCTGGTACGTCCCCGACGCGGCCGACGCCGTCGCCGACGACGCCGTCACGATCGGCACGCTGCTGCCCCGATGGATCGGGCCCGGCCTGTGGCTGGTCGCGCTCTCGCTGATCGCGCTGGTGCTCTGGCGCTTCCGGCGCCTCGGCCCCCTGTCCGTCGAGCCGCTGCCCGTCGTGGTCCGCGCCGTCGAGACCACCCGCAGCCGTGGCCGGATGTATCGCCGTTCGGGCGACCGCGCCCACGCAGCGCGCGCCCTGCGGCGGGCTGCCCGCGCCGACATCGCGACCCACCTGCGGCTGGACCGGTCGGCAGGAGTCGATGCGGTCGTGGAGGCCACCGCGCGCCACCTCGGCTCACCGACCGAGCCGGTGGCGACCCTGCTCCACGACGACCTGACCACACCCACGAACGACCCGGACCTGGTGCGGCTCGCCCAGGACCTGGAACGACTGAGGAATGAGGTACGACGACATGAGTGACCTGACTCCCCCGCCCGCTGACGGCAACAGGACTGTCAGCGACGCCGAGGTGCGCGAGCGGCTGCTCGCCGTACGCCGTGAGGTCGCGAAGGCCGTCGTCGGCCAGGACGCCGCCGTCTCGGGGCTGATCGTCGCGTTGCTGTGCAACGGGCACGTGCTGATGGAGGGCGTGCCCGGGACCGCGAAGACCTTGCTGGTGCGGACCCTGGCTGCCAGCCTGTCGGTGGAGACGCGACGGGTGCAGTTCACCCCCGACCTGATGCCCGGCGACATCACCGGGTCGCTCGTCATCGATGCAGCCGGCGGAGGTGAGCTCAACTTCCGCGAGGGACCGATCTTCACCCACCTGCTGCTCGCCGACGAGATCAACCGGACACCACCGAAGACGCAGTCCGCGCTGCTCGAGGCGATGGAGGAGGGTCAGGTGTCGGCCGACGGCACGACCCGACCGCTGCCCCGACCGTTCCTGGTCGCCGCGACCCAGAACCCGGTCGAGTTCGAGGGCACCTATCCGCTGCCCGAGGCACAGCTCGACCGGTTCCTGCTCAAGGTCGTCCTGCCCGTCCCGCCGCGTGACGACGAGATCACCATCCTCACCCGGCACGCCGACGGCTTCGACCCCCGCGACGTCGCCGGCGCGGGTGTCCAGGCCGTCGCAAGCGCCGCCGACATCGAGGCCGGACAGGCCGCGGTGAAGAAGGTGCAGGTCGCGCCCGAGGTGGCGGCGTACATCGTCGACATCGCACGCGCGACCCGCCAGTCGCCCTCCCTGTCGCTGGGCGTCAGCCCTCGCGGGGCCACCGCGCTGCTGCGGGCCGCGCGGGCCTGGGCCTGGCTGTCGGGGCGCGACTTCGTGACCCCCGACGACGTCAAGGCACTCGCCCACGCGGCGCTGGTGCACCGTCTCGGCGTACGACCCGAGGCCGAGCTCGAGGGGGTCGACGTCGCACAGGTGCTGGCGTCGGCGATCGCATCGGTGCCGGTTCCGCGTTGATGGACACCCCATGGTGATCTCCGGGCGTGTGCCGCTGCTGCTCCTGCTGGGGGTGGCAGCTGTCGTGCTGCGTCCGCAACCGGGCACGGTGTGGCTGTGGCTGCTCGGCGTCGTCATGCTCGTCGGGCTCGACCGGGCGCTGACGCCCTCGCCCGGCTCGGTGGGTCTGACGCGCAGCGACCCGGGGAGCGTGCGGCTCGGCGATCCATCGTCGTCCGTCGTGACCGTCACGGCGGGCGCTCGCGCGGTCAGGCTGCAGGTCCGCGATGCGTGGCAGCCGTCGGCGGGTGCGAGCGCCAACCGGCACCGCCTCCGCCTCGGGTCCGGGGAGACCAAGCGTCTCGCCACGCCGCTGCTCCCCCGCCGTCGCGGCGACCTGCGAGCCGACGGCGTGACCGTACGCGCCTGGGGTCCACTCGGCCTGGTCGGCCGCCAGCGCACGGTCGCGGTGCCCGGATCGGTGCGCGCACTGCCGCCGTTCGAGTCCCGCAAGCACCTTCCGTCGCGGCTCGCCCGTCTGCGTGACCTCGACGGGCGCGCCGCCGTCCGGGTCCGCGGGCAGGGCACCGAGTTCGACTCCCTGCGTGAATACGTCCGCGGTGACGACGTCCGCTCGATCGACTGGCGGGCCTCGGCCCGCAACACCCACGTCGTCGTCCGCACCTGGCAGCCCGAACGCGACCGGAGGGTGGTGATCGTCCTCGACACCTCGCGTACGTCGGCCGGCCGGGTCGCGCGCAGTGTCGGCGAGCCCGAGACCGACGGGATGCCGCGGCTCGACGCGGCCATGGACACCGCCCTGCTGCTCGCCGCCCTCGCCTCCCGGGCCGGTGACCGGGTCGACTTCGTCGCCGGGGACCGCCGGGTCCGGGCTCGCCAACGCCTCCGCGGCTCCCGAGACATCGCGCTGCGACTCCAGGAGCAGATGGCCGACCTCGACCCCGTCCTCGCCGAGGCCGACTGGGACCAGCTGGCCGGAGCGGTCCAAGGGTTCGGGCGACAGCGCGCCCTCGTCGTACTGCTCACGGCTCTGGAGCCGTCCGCCATCGCCGACGGGCTGTTGCCCGTGCTGCCCGCCCTGACCCGCCACCACCGCGTGGTCATCGCGTCCGTGCGCGACCCCGAGCTCGCCCGGCTGGCCGCGGTTGCCGAGGGAGCGAGCATCGATGAGGTGTACGACGCGGCTGCAGCAGCCGCCGAGCTCGACCGCCGCGGTCGGGTGCGGGACATGCTGGTGCGGCTCGGCGTGGACGTGGTCGATACCGACGCGGGCGACCTGCCGCCGGCGTTGGCCGACCACTACCTGGCGTTGAAGGCAAAGGGACTGCTGTAGCCGTCTGCCGCGGGCCGTCGGGAACCAGAGGGTGTCATCGCGCGTCCGAGGTGCATGCCCACGATTCGTCGTACCCCTGCGCTCCTGCTCGCCTCCCTCGTCACGGTGGTCGCCGTGGCCGGTTGCTCGTCGTCCGG
>JASLDK010000110.1 GCA_030145945.1 Nocardioides sp. | reverse complement strand
CGACCTGATCCGACAGGTACGCCGGGACGGGCAGATCCGCGAGACCGAGCTGATCGTGCCTCGTGCGGCGGGGACGCCGCGGCACGTGTCGGCGCGCGTCGCGCCGCTCGGGTCGCGACTCGTGCTGGCGCTGGTCGAGGACCGCACGCGCGAACGTCAGGTCGACGCCGTACGCCGGGACTTCGTGGCCAATGTGAGCCATGAGCTGAAGACGCCGGTCGGCGCCATGCGCCTGCTGGCCGAGGCGGTGCAGGACGGGGCCGACGACCCGGACGCGGTCTATCGCTTCGCCTCTCGCATGTTGACCGAGTCGGACCGGCTCTCCCGCCTGATCCAGCAGATCATCGAGCTCTCGCGCCTGCAGGGTGACGAGCCGCTCGACTCGCCGATGCCGGTGTCGATCGACGACATGGTCGCCTCAGCCCTCGACTTCGTGTCGATGACCGCGGGCGCCAAGGACATCGCGGTGATCGCGGAGGGCGAGGAGGGCCTGAAGGTCCTCGGCAGCGAGAAGCAGGTCAGCGCAGCGGTCTCCAACCTGGTCGCGAACGCCGTGGCCTACTCCGACCCCAACTCGCGCGTCGTGGTGACCCGCAAGCAGGTCGGCCACAACGTCGAGATCTCCGTCATCGACCAGGGCATCGGTATCCCCGAGGCCGAGGTCGAGCGCATCTTCGAACGGTTCTATCGGGTCGATCCGGCCCGCCACCGTTCGACCGGCGGCACCGGTCTGGGGCTGTCGATCGTCAAGCACGTGGCCGCCACCCATGGCGGCGAGGTGCGGGTGTGGTCGGTCGAGGGGCAGGGTTCGACCTTCACCCTCAGCCTGCCGCAGCACCCGCACGACGACGCGGAGCCACCGCACCTGCGGCCGGCTCCGCTGACGTCCACCCCGGAAGTGCCGAGTGGACGCCGCACTGATCAGGAGGACCTGTCATGACCCGTGTTCTTGTCGTCGAGGACGAGGAGAGCTACAGCGACGCGCTCGGCTACCTGCTCCGCAAGGAGGGGTTCGAGGTCGCGATCGCGGCTGACGGCAACGAGGCGCTCAAGGAGTTCGATCGCAACGGCGCCGACATTGTGCTGCTCGACCTGATGCTGCCCGGCATCCCCGGCACCGAGGTGTGCCGCACGATCCGGCAGACGTCCAACGTGCCGGTGATCATGGTCAGTGCCAAGGACGACGAGGTCGACAAGGTGGTCGGACTCGAGTTGGGCGCCGACGACTACGTCACCAAGCCCTACTCCCCCCGCGAGCTGGTCGCCCGGATCCGCGCGGTCCTGCGCCGTGGACTGGGTGAGGAGTTGCTGCCCGACACCCTCGAGGCGGGGCCGGTGCGGATGGATGTCGAGCGTCACGTCGTGACGGTCGACGGCTCCGAGCAGCGGCTGCCGCTCAAGGAGTTCGAGCTGCTGGAGATGTTCCTGCGCAACCCGGGCCGGGTGCTGACCCGCGGCCAGCTGATCGACCGGGTGTGGGGTTCGGACTACGTCGGTGACACCAAGACCCTCGACGTGCACGTCAAGCGTTTGCGCGCGAAGTTGGAGCCGGAGCCGAGCGAGCCGAAGTATCTCGTGACGGTCCGGGGCCTGGGCTACAAGCTCGACGTCTGAGAGCCAGCGGTTGCCCCGCTGGCCCAGGGTGTCTCAGGACTGGTGACGCCCTGCCGATCTGGCGGGCATGCCAGCCACCACCACCGATCCCGCCTGGGGTCGCGTCGTCGCGCGGGTGGTCGTCTGGACGGCCGTCTTCGTGGGCGCCGGGTACGTCGGCCGCGCCACGATCATCGACGGCAGCGCGCTGAGCCTGGTGTGGCCGGCGGCAGGTGTCGCCGTGCTGTGGATCTGCACCAGCTCGCGGCGTACGGTCGCGATCGACCTCGCCGCCTTCGCCCTCGCCGGCTTCGTCGTCAATGCGACCACCGGCGCGCTCCCGGCGTTGGCGTTGGTGTTCATGGCCGCCAACCTGCTGCAGGTCGCCGTGGTGGTGACGCTGGCCCGGCGTTGGATCCCCGAGGTGTGGGGCTTCGGAGGCAGACGCGCTCTCGGTCGTCTCGACGAACTCCTCAGGCTGGTCCTGGCTGCGCTGATCGCCTGCCTGGTGGCCGCGACCTTCGGGTCCATCGGACTGGAGCTGCTGACCGGAGGCGGGAGCTGGCTCACCTTCGTGGCCTGGTGGGGCCGCAACACCGTCGGAGTGGTGTCGGTCGGACTGGTGGGGCTGTTGGCCGGGCCGGCACTGGCCTCGGCGTACCGCCGCCGCGGTGGCCCCGGCGTCTGGTCGGCGACCTGGAGGTCGTTGCGCCCGCGCAGCCCTGCGCGCGCCGCCGAGGTGGTCCTGCTGGGGAGCGCCACAGCGGCCGTCTACCTGGTCGTCTTCACCGCCGACGAGGGGCCGGCCCTCGCCTTCCTCGTGCTGGTGCCGACGTTCTGGGCCGGCATCCGGTTCACCCCGTTGGCGGCCGTCATCCACTCCCTGGCCTGCGCGTCGAGCGCGGTCAGTCTGACCCTGCTCGGCAGTGGTCCGTTCCTGTCCTTCCACGAGCCGACCGCGCGCGCACTGGTGGCGCAGCTGTGTGTGTTGATCACGATGGTCGCGGGACTGTCGCTGGCCTTCAGCCACGCGCAGGAACGCGCCGTCGCCGCCGAGCTGCGCTCGCTGATGGACGCGAGCCGGTTGGTCGCCCTGCTCGCCAGCGACGAGGACGGCCGGGTCCGTACCTTCGGCGTCGGCGCCGAGCGCCTTCTCGGGTACGCCGCCAGCGAGGTCGTCGGACGTGTCTCACCGTCGTCGTTCATCGATGCCGGGGAGATCGCCGCGGCAGCCGTGGAGCTCGGCGTACGACCGGCCGAGGTGCTCGCCGAGCTGGCTCGGCGTGAGGGCGAGCCGCGAACCTGGACCTTCCACCGCAAGGACGGCCACGAGCTGTCCGCACAGCTGGCGTTGAGTGAGCTGCGCGCCGACGACGGCAGCGTCTCGGGATTCCTCGGCGTCGCGATCGA
Organism: Nocardioides sp.; assembly: GCA_030145945.1. Classification (GTDB taxonomy): domain Bacteria; phylum Actinomycetota; class Actinomycetes; order Propionibacteriales; family Nocardioidaceae; genus Nocardioides. Next base: position 5,657 of record JASLDK010000110.1, on the reverse strand, counting down.
TGTCACCGATGCGGTGCGCGACCAGGCCGAACGCGAGCGACTGCAGCAGCAGTTGGCCCATCTGGCTCATCACGACCTGCTCACGGGTCTGCCGAACCGACGTTGGTTCGAGGACGTGCTGCGGGACAGCCTCGCCAGCCAACGCAGCGGCGAGGAGCATGGCGCCCTGCTGATGCTCGACCTCGACCGCTTCAAGGCCGTCAACGACACCCTCGGGCACGCCGCCGGTGACGCTCTGTTGGTCTCGGTCGCCGACGTGTTGCGCGGGCGGATGCGCCGCCACACCGACGCGGTCGCGCGACTCGGCGGTGACGAGTTCGCCATCCTGCTCGGCACCGCCGACCGGGCGGACGCCGAACGGACGGCCCAGAGCCTGGTGAGCGCCGTCCGGGAGCACACCGCCACCCTCGGGCCGGTCCTCGACCGGGTCACCCTCAGCATCGGCGGCGTGATGGTCGGCGCCGACGACGCCACGACCTTGCTCCATGCCGCGGACGCCGCGCTCTACCGGGCCAAGCACGCGGGTCGGGACCGCCAGGTCATCGACCCGGGCAGCGCGATGGCGCCGGTGTTGGCGTTGCGGATCGGGTGACAGCTCAGCCGACGGGTTCAGCAGAGGGGTCCGGGTCGGTCACGTCCGTGGTCTCCAGCGCGACCGCTGCCTCCGCGACGGGCTCGGTCGCGACGCCTTCGGCCGCCCGTCCTCCGGCTGCGACGACACAGCCGAGCAGGATCAACGGGAAGCCGACGATCATGCCGGTGGTGACCTTCTCGTCGAGCAGCAGCACGCCCAGCAGGATCGCGATGGCCGGGTTGACGTAGGTGATGATCGTCGAGCGGGTGGGACCGGCGACCTTGATCAACTCCAGGAAGACCAGGAACGCCAGCGCCGTGCAGACCAGCGCGAGGACCACGATGCTCAGCCAGGCCTTCGCCGGCAGGTCGGTCGGCGGATCGATGATCGCGAACGGTGAATAGACCAGGGCGGTCAACGTCAGCGCGCACGACATCACCCCGAGGCCGGAGACGTCGGAGAACCAGCGGGCCAGGATCAACGGCCCCGTCGCATAACAGACCGCGACACCGAGCATCTCGGCCACGGACAGCATGTCGATGTGGCCGAGGTCGAGCCCGACCAGGCACGCGACGCCGGCGAAACCCATGGCCAGACCGGCGACCTGGGTGCGGGTGAAACGCTCCGCGTGCGTGGTCACCAGGAATGCCAGCGCACCGAACAACGGCACGGCAGCGATCAGCAGACCGGCCAGGGAGGAGGAGATCCGCTGCTCGGCATGGCCCAACAGCACCCACGGAACCATGATCTCGATGACCGCGAACAGCGCGAGGGGCCGCCAGCGGTGGAGCACGGCGCCGACCTCCCGGCGTACCAGAGCCAAGGGGAGCAGAGCGAGCGCGCCGATCGCGGTACGCAGGAACACCAGACCCGCCGGGGAGACATGCTCGACGGCGATTCGGATGAACAGGTAGGGCAGACCCCAGATCACGCACATCGCCAGGAACAGCGACCACCCACGCTTCGTCACGAGAAGACTCTAGGGACCGCCGCCGACAGCAGTCGCGCGGGTTTCGGACATCCTTCGCCGAGTCCCCGCCAGAATCGTGCCGAGAAATCTCGGCCGATCGTGTCGAGAAGCCGGCAAGGGCTCCGTCCCACGGGTGAAGGCGGCAAGATGGCCGCCTCGGACGAAGGAGAGAACGATGGCGAAGTACCTCTTGCTCAAGCACTACCGCAGCTCGCACGAGATCGCCCCCGGCGGGCTCGTCCCGATGGACCAGTGGACGCCCGAGGAGGTGACGGCCCACATCGCCTTCATGCAGCAGGTCGCCGACGAGCTCCGGGACACCGGTGAGTTCGTCGACGGGCAGGCCCTGGCGCCGGAAGGCACCTTCGTGCGGTACGACGGCGAGGGCCGTCCGCCCGTCACTGACGGTCCCTTCGCGGAGACCAAGGATCTCATCGCGGGCTGGATGATCATCGACGTCGACAGTCAGGACCGTGCCTACGAGGCGGCAGCGCGCCTGTCCTCGGCGCCCGGCGCCGGCGGTCGACCGATCCACGAATGGATCGAGGTGCGGCCCTTCCTCGGGGAGCCGCCGGTCGTCACGGAATGACCGAGCCGGCCGTGCTCGGGGAGATCCTGCGCGACCTCTCCCCGCAGGTGCTGGGCATCCTCGTCCGCCGGGGCGCCGACTTCTCGGCGGCCGAGGACGCCGTGCAGGAGGCGCTGATCGAAGCGCTACAACGCTGGCCCGACCAGTGGCCCGAGCATCCGCGGTCCTGGCTGGTGACGGTCGCCGGACGCAAGCTGATCGACGCCCGGCGGTCGTCGTCGGCGCGCGAACGCCGTGAGCTGCGGGTGCATCTCGAGCCCGCGCCCGGTCCGACCGAGCAGGATGACGACGCCCTGCTGCTGCTCAGTCGCTGCTGCCATCCCGCCCTCACCGCGGCGTCGGCGATCGCGCTGACCCTGCGTGCGGTCGGCGGACTCACCACGGCACAGATCGCCGATGCGTTCCTGGTGCCCGAGGCGACGATGGCGCAGCGGATCTCACGCGCCAAGCGCACGGTGTCCGGGCAGTCGTTCGACCGGCCCGGGGAGATCAGTGCCGTACTGCGGGTGCTCTATCTCATCTTCAACGAGGGCTTCAGCAGCACCATCGACCTCGCCGAGGAGGCGATCCGGCTGACCCGCCAACTCGCCGGGTCGAGCGAGGACCCGGAGGTCGGCGGGCTGCTGGCGCTCATGCTGCTGCACCACGCCCGCCGGCGTGCTCGGCGTACCCCTTCCGGAGCGGTGGTGCCACTCGCCGACCAGGATCGGAGGCTGTGGGACACCGCGATGATCGCCGAGGGCGTCGACGTCCTGCAGGCGGCATTGGCGCGCGACGACATGGGCGAATACCAGGCCCAGGCGGCGATCGCGGCCCTGCACGATGACGCGGCGTCGGCGCAGGAGACGGACTGGTCGCAGATCCTGGAGTGGTACGACGAGCTCCTCGGCCTCGCGCCCAGTCCCATCGTCGCCCTCAACCGCGCGGTGGCGGTGGGCCAGGTCGACGGTCCGCTGGCTGCTCTGCGTCAGGTCGAGGCGCTGCCGGACGATCTGCCCCGTCGCGACGCCGTCCTGGCCTGGCTGCACGAGAGAGCAGGCAACCTGGACGAGGCCGCCCGGCTCTACGCGGTCGCGGCGGAGCGGGCCAGCAACGGTGCCGAGCGGGACCACCTGCTGCTGCAGGCGAGCCGAATCCGGACGCGCCCACGCAGCTGAGCGGTCAGCTCTCCAACCAGCCGCGGAAGGCCTCCAGGTTGGCGGTCGACTCGCCACGCTCGATCCGCCACGCCCATTCCTTGCGGATCGACGTCTCGAAGCCGAGCTCGAGGATCGTGTTGAACGCGGAGTCGGCATAGGTCAGCACCGAGCCCAGCAGACGGTCGAGATCCTCGGACGTGACCGACGACAGGGGCAGACGGGCGTCGAGATAGATGTCGCCGTGGTGGTCGATGCCGAACGCGACGGCGTACATCTTCATGTTGCGTTCGAGCAGCCAGCGATAGACCCGCTCGAACTCCTCGTCGGGCTTGCGGCACACGAACGCGTGGACGGCGAGCGAGTGCGGCCCGAGATCGATCCGCACGGGGGTCTGCAGCTTCTTCTCCCCCGGGAGCGCGAAGCTGAACGAGCCGAGGACGTCGTCGGCGAATCCGGTGTCGGCGAAGCCGGTCTGCTCGAAGTCGATCTCGTTGTCCACCAGCCAGGCCCGGACGACGTCGGCAGGCTCCTGCTGGGCGGTGGGGGCGGCGGGCTCGGTCATCGGGCGAATGCCTCCTGGTTCATCAGCACGCGGGCGCGCTCATAGACCTGCACGGTGTGGGCGGCGGTCGCCTCCCACGAGAACTGTCGGGCCTGGGCAAGGGCACCCTCGGCGAGACGGTCGCGGAACTCCTCGTCGCCGACCACTCGCTCGAGGGCGAGCGCCCAGTCACGCGGCTCGTGCGTGTCGACCAGCAGTCCGCTGTGCCCGTCGCGCACGACGGTCGCGAGGCCACCGACATTGGCGGCGACGACCGGCGCTCCACATGCCTCGGCCTCGGCCGCGACCAGGCCGAAGGACTCGTTGTAGGACGGGACCGCCACCAGGGTGGCCGCGGAGTACCACTGCGCCAACTCGTCCTGTGGCACCGGCGCCACGAAACGGACGACGTCGTCGATCCGCAGCTCGGCGGCCAGATTGGCCAGTGCTGCCGGGCGCTCCAGGCCGCTGCCGGACGGCCCCCCGACCACGGGTACGACGAGCCGCGAGCGCAGGTCCGGACGGCGGACGAGCAACTCGGCGACCGCCCGGAGCAGGACGTCCGGCGCCTTGAGCGGCTGGATGCGTCCGGCGAAGAGGAGGACGAGCGCGTCGTCGGTGAGGTCGCGCGCGCGGCGGGCGCTCGCACGCTCGGAGTCCGAGAAGGGCCGGAAGACACCGGTGTCCACGCCCGGGTGGACGACCTCGACCCGGCCGGGATCGGCGTCGTAGAGGTTGATCAGCTGCTTGGCCTCGAGATCGGTGTTGGCGATGAGGGCGTCCGCGGCTTCGACGACCTGCTCCTCACCGATCACCCGGGCCGCCGGTTCGGGAGTGTCGCCGAGGGCGAGCGCCTCGTTCTTCACCTTCGCCATCGTGTGCATGGAGTGCACCAGCGGCACCCCCCAGCGATCGCGTGCGAGGGCGCCGACCTGACCGGACAGCCAGTAGTGCGAGTGGACGACGTCGAAGTGCCCGGCAGGGTGCGCCGCCTCGGCCCGCAGCACGTCGCGTGCGAAGGTGCACAGCTGGCCGGGCAGCTCGTCCTTGGTCAGGCCCTCGAAGGGTCCCGCGTGGACGTGGTGGACGGTCACGCCGTCGCGCACGTTGACGACCGGATCGAGGCGCGAACTCGTCGCCCGGGTGAAGATGTCGACCTCGATGCCACAGTCCGCGAGGCGCCGGGCGAGCTCGATGACATAGACGTTCATGCCGCCCGCGTCGCCCGTCCCGGGCTGGTCGAGCGGCGAGGTGTGCAGGCTGATCATGGCAACCCGCTGGATCGAATCGGCCACGCCACCTCCCTGCTCGTCTCGCGCCCGGCCCGTGAGGGCGGACTCCACCAGTTGCACCAACCCTGCCAGTGTCCTCCGCATTCCCGAGCGGCAAGATGGCGGCATGGCCCTCTCATCGGGAAAGCGGATCGCGGTCGTCACCGGAGCCTCCAGCGGCATCGGCGCCGCCACTGCCCGCCATCTGGCGTCTGCAGGGTTCGAGGTGGTCTGCGCGGCTCGCCGCGCTGACCGGATCGAGGAATTGGCCGCCGAGATCGGCGGCCGGGCCGTCGTGTGTGACGTGACGTCGGCCGATGACGTGACTGCGCTGGCGGCCGCGGTCGGCCCGCGCCTCGGCGTGCTGGTCAACAACGCCGGAGGCGCCTTCGGCCTCGACCCGGTCGCGGAGGCCGACGCCGACGAGTGGCGTCGGATGTACGACGTGAACGTGGTCGGCCTGATGCAGGTCACCCGGGCACTCCTTCCGGCTCTGATCGCCAGCGGGGACGGGGTGATCGTCAACGTCGGCTCGACCGCCGGGCGCATCGCCTACGAGGGCGGCGCCGGCTA
>JASLDK010000095.1 GCA_030145945.1 Nocardioides sp. | reverse complement strand
GGTCACGATCAGTCCCGGTCAACTGCCAGGACACGCTCACTCCTTCGGAGTGATCCACGGTGCTCCCGGCAACCAGATCAGCCCCTCCGGCCGCGTCCCGGCCATGTCGCTCAACGTCGTGCCGTACACCGTCGCGCCACCCACAGTGCCGATGAATGCCAGTGCGATCGTGCCGACGGGCGGCAGCCAGCCGCACGACAACCTCCAGCCCTTCCTCTGCCTGAACTTCATCATCTCGTTGTTCGGCATCTTTCCCTCCCAGTAGTAGGAGACAAGTGATGGCTGACCCGTTCGTCGCCGAGATCCGCATCTTCCCCTTCAACTTCGCCCCCAAGGGCTGGGCTTTCTGCGATGGGCAGTTGCTGCCGATATCGCAGAACACCGCGTTGTTCTCCCTGCTCGGAACCATGTACGGCGGCAATGGTGTGCAGAACTTTGCGCTGCCCGACCTCCAGGGAAGTGCACCCATGGGCGTCGGCCAGGGACCTGGCCTGACCGATAGGTTCCAGGGCGAACAGGGTGGTACGGAGACGGTGACCCTGCTGGAGTCCGAGATCCCCTCGCACTCGCACTCGATCGTCGCGGCTGTTGATGCCGGCGATGTGAGCGTGCCGGGCCCCGACGTGGTGCTGGCGAGGTCGACTGGTGGGACGGCCTACCAGGCGCAGCCGACGCCGGGCGAATACCTCGCTCCCGAAGCGCTGATGCCGTCCGGCGGCTCGATGCCGCACAACAACATGCAGCCCTACCTGACGCTCAACTTCTGCATCGCCATGCAGGGCGTCTACCCGCCCCGGGGTTGAGATGACCGCTTCCCGCCTCGAAGGCGTCGTCCTGAGGCCTGTCACGCCGACCGACAACGTCTTCCTGCTCGCGCTGTACGCCGAGATCCGCGCTGCCGAGCTCGACCAGGTCGCCTGGCCGCCCGGTCAGCGTGAGGCGTTCCTGCGCATGCAGCACGACCTGCAGGACGCGCAATATCGTGCCGCGCATCCCGACGCCACCTTCGACATCATCGAGGTCGACGGTGTGTCTGCGGGGCGGCTCTATGTCAGCCGCCGCGCCGAGGACATCCGGATCGTCGACGTCGCTCTCATCGCGACCTTCCGAGGGCGCGGCATCGGCGGTGCCCTCGTCTCGCGGGTGATCGAGGAAGCAGAGGCGACCGGACGTGTCACCAGCATCCACGTCGAGGTGCACAACCCGGCGGCCCGGCTCTACCAACGCCTCGGCTTCCGACCTGTCGCCCGACGAGGTGTCTACGTGCTCATGGAGCGCGCCGCATCAGGCGAAGGCGGCCTCGTAGAGCAGTCCCTCGGGACCCGGACCGAGCGGTACGAGGAAGAGGTCGAGCGGCCCCAGGGCGTCATGGCTGAGCTGCCAGGTCGCCTGTCCCAGCGCGCGATCGGCAGGGCCGGTGAAGGTGAGCGAGAACTGGTCACGCTGCTCCCCGGCCGGTCCCGGGCCTCCGGGGTGGCCGGACAACTGGACCTGCGTCAGCACGAGGACGACGGGATCGCCGGCATCGACCTCGATGGTGAACCGCTGGCCCTCAAGGCCGGCGAAGTCGTCGTACCTGAACCAAGCATCCGTGCCCACGCGCCGATCCTACGGAGGACCTCATGACCGACCTGACCCGACGTACGGTGCTGGCCACGGGCGCCGGCGGAATGGCGTTGGCCGCCGTCACCGCTGCCGTCCCCGACGCCGCAGCGGCAGCACCGTCGCTGGTCGACGCGAGGACAGCGGCGCTCGCCGAGCGCGGCTTCACGCGCAACGCCAAGCTCTATCGGCGCAAGCGGTTCAAGGCCCATCGCACGATGGTCTTCAAGGTGTCGGGGCCGGGGGTTCACCTACGGATGAAGCTCACCGACGTCTCCAACATCCCGCTCGTCACCAAGGGCTCCAACCGCAGCTTCGAGCTCGTCTTCAAGGCCCGTCATGCCGGACCGCCCCAGGGCACGTACACCTTCCGCCGCCGTGGTTTCAAGGCGACCTCGTTGTTCATGGTGCCCACCGATGCGGGCCGCCGGACCTATCGGGTGACGGTCAACAATCGCTGAATGGGAGCCTCGGGCCCGACGCCACTAACCTTGATCGGTGAGCACCCGAGCCCAGCAGTACGACGCCACGGTGGTCGCCCGCGAGCAGGTGACCCCGCACCTGGTGCGGCTGACCCTCGACGCGCCTGACTTCGTCTCGACCGGCATTGCCGACGAGTGGATCGGTCTGGTCGTGCCGGGCCAGTTCCAGAGCCGCTACTACACGGTGCGTTCGCTCGACGGGATCCGGATGGTGCTTGACATCGTCGTGCATGAGGTTGGACTGGTCACCGAGTGGGCGTCCGGCGGATCGGGCGACATCATCGGACAGCACGTCGTGCTGACGGAGGCCAAGGGATCCTTCCTGCCACCTGACGACGCTGGCTGGTTGCTGCTCGTCGGCGATCTCACGGCGCTGCCCGCGATGGCCCGCATCGCGGTGGAGCACGCCGACCGCCTTCCGGTCCGGATCCATGCCGAGGTCCCGGACGACTCGCGCATCGACGGCTACTTCCCGGCGTCCGCCGAGGTCAGCTGGCTGCCGCTCGCCGGGGAGAGCCGTCTCGCCGAGGTGGTCGCCGACATCGACTGGCCCGAGGGCGCGGGCTATTTCTGGATGGCGGGGGAGTCCGCGCAGATGCGGGCCATCCGCAAACACCTGATGCGCGATCGCAGACTGCCGAGCACGCACTATGACGTCATGGGCTATTGGCGCTCGGTGGCGAAGCGACAGCCGCGGGCGGTGGACCCGGGGCCGATCTGGCGGGCCGGCAAGGCCGCGGGCAAGTCCGACGACGAGATCTGGGCGGACTACGACGCTGCCCGGGAGGGGCAGGAATGAGCAACAACGACGAGGAAGTCACGCTCGCGGACCTGGAGAGCGACGACTTCGACGACGAGGATCTTGACGACGAGGACGAGTTCGACGAGGACTTCGGCGCGCTGCCGCCGCCGGCCGCGCCGATCTTCTCGACGGGCGACATCGCCGACGGTCACCGCAGCGGCTTCGCCTGCTTCGTCGGCCGCCCCAACGTCGGCAAGTCGACGCTGACCAATGCGCTGGTCGGTCAGAAGATCGTCATCACCTCCGACAAGCCGCAGACCACCCGGACCGTCGTGCGCGGCATCGTGCACCGGCCGGACGGACAGCTCGTGCTGGTGGACACCCCTGGTCTGCACCGTCCGCGGACTCTCCTGGGCGAGCGGCTCAACGACCTCGTGCACGCGACCTGGTCGGAGGTCGACGTCGTCGCTGCGTGCTTCCCGGCCGACCAGAAGCCCGGTCCCGGCGACCGGTTCCTGGTCGGCGAGCTGGCCAAGGTGCGGCGTACGACGAAGTTCGCGATCGCCACCAAGACCGACCTCGTGCGGCCGGACCAGCTGGGGGAGCACCTGCTCGCCATCGACGCGCTGGGCAAGGAGATCGGCGTCGAGTGGGCCGAGATCGTGCCGGTCTCATCGGTCGGCGGCGACCAGGTGAAGCTGCTCGAGGACATCCTGGTCGGCCTGCTGCCCGAGGGGATGCCGCTCTATCCGGAGGGCGAGCTGACCGACAGTCCGGACGAGATCCTGGTGGCCGAGCTGATCCGCGAAGCGGCCCTCGAGGGCGTCCGCGACGAGCTGCCGCACTCGATCGCGGTGGTGGTCGAGGAGATGGGCCTGCGAGCCGACCGGCCCGAGGACAAGCCGCTGCTCGACATCCACGCCAACCTCTACGTCGAGCGCGACTCCCAGAAGGGCATCGTCATCGGCCACCGCGGCTCCCGCCTCCGCGAGGTCGGCACCGCCGCCCGCCACCAGATCCAGTCCCTCCTCGGCACCCCGGTCTACCTCGACCTGCACGTCAAGATCGCCAAGGACTGGCAGCGCGATCCCCGCCAGCTGAGGAAGCTGGGCTTCTGATGCTCCGGCGTACGGCGTCCGTGCTCGTCGCGCTGCTGCTCCTC
>JASLDK010000020.1 GCA_030145945.1 Nocardioides sp. | reverse complement strand
GCGGTGATCTGCTCCGCGAGATCGATGAAGCGCTCCCGCTTCGACGCAGGGACCACCTGGTACACGGCGCCCTTGAGCGAGGGGATCGCCGCGGTGAAGTAGATGGTCAGGATCAGGATGATGAACGTGCCGCTGATGCCGGCGAACAGCGCACCGCCGACGACGATGACGCCCTGTCCGATGGAGCTGCTGATGTCGCCGAGATTCTTGTTCAGCCAGTCGTTCACATAGCCGAACACGGTGTCGACGTCGAGGTTGGGGAACAGGCCCTCGAGCCAGTGCTTGAAATCGGCCATCGCGGTGCCGCTGTTCACGATCTGGGTGATCTGCTGGACGAGGAGCGAGATCTGGTTCACCAGGATCGGGATCACCGTCAGCACGATGCCGACGAAGATCCCGAGCACGACGACCACGGTGATCAGCACAGCCACCCAGCGGGGGAGGCGTCGACGGGTCAGCCAGCTGACCATCGGATCGAGGCCCAGGCTGAGGAACAGTGCGGTGCCGACGTACAGCAGGATCGTCGACAGGCTCTGCACGCTCTGGATGAGCAGGATCCCGAGGCCGACGCCCAGGGTCGCCACCAGCGCGGTGCGGAACGGGTTGTGCAGCTTCATGGCATCCTTCGTGCTCGATCCACCAGCGTAACCGGAGGCGCGCGGAGAGATCAGGAGCATCGCCGCCGAGGACGCATCGGGCGCATCGAGGCCGCCCTCGTGGCATCCATACAGGTCGTTTCGCTAGTCTGAAACGTCGAGCGGAGATCGCGGGCGACTGCCCGAGGATCGCGGAGGAGACTTTTCGTGCGTTTTGTATGGGCTGTGGTGGCCTTCGTGCTGGCGGCCGTCCTGATCGGGACCGGTATCGCGCAGCGGACCATCTTCCTCGGTCCCAAGGATGTCTCGGCCGAGTTGAGCGTCAAGACACCGCAGGCCTACACCGTCATCGACTCGGCGGTGCTGCGTGCGCATCCCGGTGAGCAGACGCTCGTCGCGCAGGGGAAGGGCACCGTCTTCGTGGCCCAGGCGCGCACCGCCGACCTGGAAGCATGGCTCAGCGACACGAGCTTCAACCGGATCACGCTGGGCAAGGACGGAACGACGAGCGCCAAGGTCGTCGAGCCGACGGTGTCCTCGGAGGACACCAAGGACGTCCAGCGCAACCCTGCCGGCTCCGACCTGTGGCTCGACAGCGTCTCGGACAAGAACTCCCTGACCGATCGGATGCAGGTGCCTGAGGGCGTCAGCGTGCTCGTCGCCTCGGACGGCAAGGCCGATGCCCCCGCGGACGTGACGGTCAAGTGGCCCCTCGACACCGCGACGCCGTGGGCGGGACCGCTCATGGTGGCCGGCGGAGCCTTCCTCCTGCTCGGTCTCGTGCTCTACGTGCTGGCGATTCGGCATTCCCGGCGCGGTCGTGGCCCGCGCCGCAAGGCGCCGCCGCCCCTTCCCGCCACCGAGCCGATCGACGTCGCCGATCGGGCGGCGGTGGAGGAGGCACAGGGATCCGCTCCGGCCCGGACAGCGCCGGTGGCGCGGCCGGAGCCGGTCGCGCCGGAGGAGGAGGACCGCCCCTCACCCGCCGAGCCCCCGGTGCGAGAGCGCAGGGCGATCCGCCCGCGCCGCCGCGCTCTACTGCTGCTTCCTGCCGTCGGGGTGACTGCCGCCCTCCTCACCGGTTGCACGCCCGACATCTGGCCGCAAGCCGCGACCTCCCCGACCCCGACGCCGACGGAGACACAGGTCGCCGAGGCCGGGCAGCAGGCGCCGGCGGTCACCGAGGCGCAGGCGGCTCGGATCCTGGAGAGCATCTCCGCGACCCTGGCCGATGCCGACAAGAACCTCGATGCGTCGAAGGCCGAGTCCCGCCTCGAGGGCGCCGCGCTCGAAGCCCGCAAGACCGCCTACGCCGTGCGGAAGAGCGTGACCGATTTCGCGCTGCCCGCGACCATCCCGGCGGAGAAGATCAAGATCCTCGTGCCGCAGGCCTACGACTCGTGGCCGCGCACGGTGCTCATGCTCGTCGAGCACGGGAACGACGAGAAGGTCGCCCCCCTGATCATGACCATGACCCAGCCGGATCCGTGGGCGAACTACAAGATCTCCTCGGTCGCGGAGATGCAGGCGGCGGCCAAGCTGCCGAACATGGCGCCGGCCTGGCTGGGAGCCAAGCTCACCCCGCCCGACTCGCCGTTCCTCGCCACCGAGCCGAACAAGCTCGCCGCGGAGTTCGCGAACGTGATCGACCAGGGGGACAAGAGCGAGTTCTACGACAAGTTCGACAAGACCGCGCTCGCGTTCGCGAAGTCGGTGCAGGAGAGCCGCGCCACGCTGCAGCAGGCCCTCAAGGACGCCAACGCCGACACCACCTCCAGCCTGACGTTCGCAGCGACCGCCGGCCGGGAGCAGCCGGTGTCGATGTCCAGCATCGACAGCGGGGCTGTCGTGGCGGTCACCGTCGACGACTCCCAGACGATCAAGCCGACCTCGGCGGATGCCGTGATCAAGCTCGACAAGAACCCCTCGGCGAAGGCGCTCACCGGTGTCGACCAGTCGGCGACGGGCTTCGTGTCGGTGTACGGCGTGCAGCTCTTCTTCGCCGTCCCGGCACAGGGATCCGAGGGCAAGATCACGCTGCTGGCCGCGTCCCAGCAGCTCCAGAGCGTGACGGAGATCAAATGACCGAGATGTCCGCAGCGGCCCTCCGCGGCGCCGTCGACCTGTCGTCCCTGCGCAACCGGCCGCCGGCTCAGGCCCCCGGAGCGCCC
>JASLDK010000007.1 GCA_030145945.1 Nocardioides sp. | reverse complement strand
CCGAGTGGGGCGACGCTGCGTCAGCGGTTCGCGTGGGCGGAGCTCAAGCAGCGCGCCGGCGATACAGGCTGACCCAAACGACCCTTCTGTCGCGCGACGATCCATTCGCTGTCCACAAGCGTCTTGGGCGATGGATTCTCCACAGCGCGGTCGTCGAGATCGCTCGCGTGCCTGACGGTCGGAGCAAGGTCGATCCCATGCCTTCCGCCGAGCACGAGCTGCCGATCGCACTGGCGCGGGCTGATCCCGACCTGATCGCAACCATGTTGCGAGACATCTTCGGAGTCGAGGTGCCAGCCCATGCGAGTTCGCGGTCGCATGCGGCCGACGTCCAGATCGCCGTGCCCAGCACCTATCACGCCGACGCCATGCTGGTGTTCGACGACGCCGAAAACCAGCCGGTGCTGGCAGTCGTCCTCGAGGTCCAACGGAGATGGGACCTCGGCAAGAGGCACACCTGGCGCCTCTATCTCGCACATCTCGAGGCTGAACTGAAGGTGCCTGCTGCGTTGGTCGTCTACTGTCCGCGACCTAACGTCGGTGAACGATATCGCCGACTGCTCACGAAGGACGGGATGAGCCTGATGCTCCGACCCTTCATCGTGACGCCGGACGACCTACCGCTGATCACGGACCCGGAGGCCGCAGCACGGACGCCATCGATGGCGGTGATGACGGCGCTGGCGCATGCTCATGACGCCGAGATCGAGGTGGCCTTTCCGGCACTGGCGGCGGCTGTCAATGCTGTTGGTCCGGACAAGATGAATTCGTACTATGACATGGTGCTGGCTGCGCTGCCGCGGCCGCTGATGGCGGACTGGAGGGATTTCATGAGCTCTATTGACGAGGCGCCGTACTTCAGTGAGGAGATGCGGCGTCGGTGGTACTACGAGCGCTCGACGGGCCGGGCCGAAGGTATAGCCCAAGGAAAGGCCGAGGACATCGTGACGGTCTTGTCTGCCCGCGGCATCGACGTTTCTGATGATGAGCGCACGCGGATCGGAGCAGTGACCGACACTGAGACGCTGGACCAGATGTTGCGGAGGGCTGCCACCGCAGACGCGGCGGCCGATCTCTGGACGAACTGAGCCTGTCAGACAACGGACAGTGCGAGCAGGACGACCGCGACGGCCGGAAATGCCAACTGGGTGATCGCGGCACGCGCCTTGTCAGGTGAGGACAGCAGCAGGACCAGGCCTGCGGCGACCATCGAGCCGGCGCCACAGAACACCATGGTGGCGCCCACAGTGTTGTCGTCCGCGGCGAAGGCAGCCACACCGCCGCCGGTGATGAGCGCCAGGAACAGGTTGTAGAAGCCCTGGTTGAACGCCATCTCCTTGGTCTGCTCGGCCTGCTCGGTGCTGATGCCGAAGGTCGCCCGGGTGCGGGAGCTGGTCCAGGTCACCGACTCCATCATCCAGATGTAGACGTGGAGCAGGGCGGCGAGCGCGGCGAACACCAGCGCGACAGCGGTCATGAAACGCGATTCTGGCGCGCCGCCCGCTCGCTGTCGAGGTATGCCGCCAGCCCGATCGGTGGGCGTCCGGTGAGCCGTTCGACGTGGTCGGTCGGCGGGCCGAGCTCGCCGGCGGCGATCGCGGTGTACGTCGACACCCAGGCGTCGTACTCCCACTGGGGCGCGTCCCACCGCAGCCGGGAGGCATAGGCCTCCTCGACGGTCTCGTCGTGGAAGGTGACCGGCCGATCGGTGTGCTGGCTCAGGATCGCGGCGATCTCGGTGAAGGTGAGCGCCTCCGGGCCGGTCAGGTCGTACGTCGCGCCAGCGTGCTCGCCGGGCGCGAGCAGGCAGGTCACGGCACATGCGGCGATGTCGCCGTGGCTCACCGCCGCGACCCGACCGTTGCCGGCGGGCCCTCGGATCACGCCGTCCTCGCCGACCAGGTGGGGAAACATGGCGAGGTAGAAGTTGTCGCGCAGGAAGGTGAATCCCATGCCCGCGTTGCGGATCCGTTCCTCGCTCGCCCAGTGGTCGCGCGCCAACGTGAAGGTCGCCTCGGGCGAGGCGCCGAAGAAGGACGTGTAGACGACGTGCTCGACCCCCGCCGCCGCAGCTGCGTCGACGAGGGCGAAGTGCTGCTGAAGGCGATCGGCGGCTTCGGCGGCCGACACCATGAACAGCGTCCGCACCCCCTCCAGCGAAGCGAGGGCGAGCTCGCTGTCGGCGTACGACGAACGCACGACCTGTGCGCCCTCCAGCGCCGGTGCGCGCGAAGGGTCCCGCACCAGCAGGCGCTGTTCGATCCCGCGCGACGAGAGGGCGTGGGCGATGCGGCCGCCGAGCCCTCCCGTCGCGCCAGTGACCGCGAGTGCCGGCAAGGTCACAGAAGGCCCTGCTTGGTCAGCCAGTCCTTGGCGATCGTTGCGGCGGGGAGCTGCTTGTCGACGCTGCGGGCGTTCATGTCGACCAGGTCGGCGGGCGACATGGCGGCGCTGACCTTGTTGATGATGCCGGCTGCCTTGTCGTTGACGTTCTTGCTGGCGATCGGGACGACGTGGGAGGCGAGGAAGAGACCCTTGGTGTCCTCGAGCGTGACGAGGTCGTTCTTCTTGATCGACGGATCGCCGGTGTAGATGATCGCGAGCTGGATCTGGTCGTCCTTGAGCGCCTTGACGGTCAGCGGGCCGCCGCTGTCCTCGATCGGGGTGAAGGCGACGTCGACGCCATAGGTGTCCTTGAGACCCTTGGGGCCGTTGGGCCGGCTCTCGGCCTCCGAGTTGGCGCCGAAGGTCATCTTGTCGGTCACCTTGGCGAGGTCGTCGATCGTCGAGAGCCCCCACTTCTCGGCGAAGGCGCGGGTCACGACATAGGAGTCCTGGTCGGTGGCGGGGGACTGGTCGAGGACGTGGAGCTTCTTCTTCTCCGCCACCTTGACCAGCTCGGCATAGACGTCATCGGCCAGTCGGGCGGTCGTGTCCGGCTCCCAGGCCTGGAGCAGCGGACCGGTGTATTCGGGGAAGAGGTCGAGCGTGCCGTCCTCGATCTCGGGCAGGTAGGCCTCGCGCTGGCCGATCTGGAACTGGCGGTCGACCTTGAAGTCCGCTGCCTCGAGGGCCTGCGCGTATGTCTCCGCGATGATCTCGTTGGAGTAGTAGCCCTGTGAGCCGATCACGATCGTGTCGCTGTGGCCCTTGCCGCCGCCGCTGCTCAGCGGG